>CAYYZT010000231.1:1161-3896 GCA_964476015.1 uncultured Chitinophaga sp. | reverse complement strand
CTCGAAATATTTGCGGAAGGACAGGATAAAATTGTCGATGGTGCGGGTGGAAGGGTACACATCGTATCCCCAAACGTACTGCAATATCTGGTTGCGGCTCACGGGCTCGCCTTTTTTATCGATAAGGAGTTTCAGCAGCATGGCCTCGCGCTTGGTGAGCAGGAACTCACCGTTTACGCCCTTGGCCTCGTGGGTAACGAAATTAACCTCGTTGCCACCAAATTTATAGCCGCGCAGGCTGTGCTCGTCGTTGGTGCCCTTGAGGCTGTGCTTTATGAGCACCCGCACCCTTAATAACAGCTCTTCCAAGTTAAAGGGCTTGGCCAGATAATCGTCGCCCCCGGCCTTGAAGCCCCGTATTTTATCTTCGCTATCGCCCTTGGCGGTAAGGAACAGCACAGGGATATCCATATCCGTCAACCGAATCTGTTCGCACACCTCGTAGCCATCCATGCGGGGCAGCATCACATCCAACACCACTAGGTTGAACCGCTGCTCGCGGAATTTGTTGAGTGCCTGTTCGCCATCGGCCACGGCCACCACCTCGTAGTTTTCCAGTTCGAGGTTCATCTTCACCGCTTCCAGCAGGTGCTCCTCGTCTTCAACCAATAACACGCGTGGCTTCATAGTGGCAATAATAATGTTATTGGGTGGAAATTGGAACGGGTGGGTGGTTTTTGACAAAGTTGTGACAGGGGGAAGTACCAGTTTCACTTAGATGACAGCCCAATTCGTGTGCGACCACCCCCGGCCCCTCCTTTTGCCGCGCTAATGCTTGCGCGAAGGAGGGAAGTTGCCGACTTCACAGCAAAAAACTTGGATTCTCATTCAGTATCAAGTGAGATTAGGGTATATAATCCAAAAAAGTCGAGAAGCTGATCGCTCCCCTCCTCAGCCAAGCTTATCGGCGTAAGCAAAAGGAGGGGCTGGGGGTGGTTACTTCTCCCATTGCTTCAATTCATGGCCCAACTTGTAGCGCAGCTATCAAGTTGTTTTAAGCACGTTTCCGTTTTTCGGATGAATCGGATTGCTCCCGTAGAGCCATAAAATCCGCAGTAGCTTTAGTAAGGCTTTTCTTGAATCCACCGTGGTCTTTGCGATATTGTTCAGACAGATTTTCCCTGGCCTCTCGCATAAACTCTACGGCTTTGAAATCCGTTTGCTTTTTAGGTTTGCTCATAACACTATTTCTTTAGGTGAGCGAATATCAATTATAGAATAACCGCTTTTCAGATTTACGGCGTTGTACTGCCTTATTCTAAAAAAGTTAACCATATGCTTAAAGTTCCAACTTACCAAAATATCCGCTTTTATAATAGTCGCAATGGCAATATGCAACGCATCTGACTCAAACTTAGCACTCAGAGCACCTTCCATTAAATACTTGGCAGCTAATTTTTCATGCTCATCATTAAGATAAATGATTTCAAGATATTCTACCGGAACGTTAGCCACAAGCTGTTGAACCCTCAATGGTGCTAGGCTAATTTCCCTTAATGTTACATCTGAGATTACAGCGGTAAACTTTCCTTCATAGATACTATCTAATAATACCTCCGTCCAAATTTCAAACTCTTCATCGAAAGCCCCTCCCCAAACTGATGTGTCTACATATATCTTCATAATGTAAACATAAAGCAATTTCGAGAATCAAAGTAGATGACGACTGTCTGTAAGGCACATAAGAACAGTTTGATATTTCGCTAGTCTTCTTCACTTCTCCCACTGCTTCAAGTCATGGCCCAGCTTGTCGCGCTTGGTGAGCAGGTATTTTTCGTTGTGGGGGTTGCTGCAAACCTCAATAGCCACGGTGTCCACTATCTCCAAACCATAGCCGATAAGCCCCGTACGCTTTTTGGGGTTGTTGCTCATCAGCTTCATTTTGGTTACGCCCAAGTCGCGCAGTATTTGCGCGCCCACGCCATAATCGCGCTGGTCGCTGGCAAAGCCCAGGGCCAGGTTGGCCTCCACGGTATCCTTGCCTTCCTCTTGCAGTTTATAGGCCCGCAGTTTGTTTAGCAGGCCGATGCCCCTACCCTCTTGGTTCATGTACAGTACCACGCCCTTGCCTTCTTTTTCCACCATTTCCATGGCGGCATGCAGTTGGTCGCCGCAATCGCAGCGCAGCGAACCGAGAATGTCGCCCGTAAGACAACTGGAATGCACGCGCACCAATACCGGCTCGTCTTCCTTCCACTCGCCTTTTACCAAGGCCAAATGCGTTTCGTTGGTGGTAATCTGGTTGTAGGCAATCAGGTTAAATTCCCCGTATTTGGTCGGCATTTTTACCTCCACCTCGCGCTCAATCAAGCGTTCCTTACGCATACGGTAGGCAATCAAATCCTCTATGGAAATGATTTTCATATCGAACCGCTTCGCTATCTCCATCAACTGCGGCATGCGGGCCATGGTGCCATCTTCGTTCAGTATCTCCACCAGTACCCCGGCAGGCTCAAACCCAGCCAAACGGGCTAAATCGATAGTGGCCTCGGTGTGGCCGGCACGGCGCAACACGCCACCCTTCTTGGCACGTAGCGGAAAGATGTGGCCCGGGCGGCTAAAGGCTTCCGGCTTGGTATCGGGGTTGATGATGGCCTGTACGGTCTTGGCCCTGTCGCTAGCGGAAATGCCCGTGGTGCAACCCTCAATCAAATCAATGGAAATGGTGAAGGCCGTTTTGTGTACGTCGGTATTGCTGTTCACCATGGGGTGCAATTCCAAGCGGTCGGCCATAT
>CAYYZT010000231.1:0-1151 GCA_964476015.1 uncultured Chitinophaga sp. | reverse complement strand
CATATCCTCCACAATCGGGGCACAGATAAGGCCGCGGCCATGGGTAGCCATAAAATTGATGATTTCGGGCGTAACGTTGCGGGCCGCGGTAAGGAAGTCGCCCTCGTTCTCACGGTCTTCGTCGTCCACCACTATAATCAACTTGCCTTTCCTGATGTCGTCAATGGCTTCTTCTATGGTATTGAGTTGCACGGTAGTATGTTTTTGTTCAGTTTCGTTTAGTAGGTTGCCACGCATCCTGTTGCACGCCCTTGATGGATTTGAACCAACCAATGAGCAGCGCGAGGTTCATTTGGTAAAAGTACGACAGATACCGCAACACCGCCACTTGCATTTGCAAGCGGCCCAACAACACATCTATCAATACCAACAGTAGAACGATGTTCTGACATAGAAACGCCACGGCGTAAAATACGTTCACATTGCACAAAAAGGCGTTGGCGATGTAGGCACCGAGCAAGAAAAATGGCCCCAGCCAGCGCAGCATTTTGTGCGACCAAAACGTAAACGCCACCTTGCTTACGGGCGGCAGCAACATCCGCCAAAACACGCCAAGGTTTTGGTAGTTGCCCATATTGATGCGCACCTTGCGCTGGAACTCCACGGGCAGCTCGTCGCTGGCGTTTTCGTAACAAATGGCTTGCGGTTCTACATAGCTGTTGCCGCCGTTTTGCAGCACCTTCATGCTGATGTAAAAATCGTCGCTGCGGAAATTGTTGGGCGCGGGGGTAAAGTAGCGTTGCTTTACGGCATAGCAGGCGCCAAAGGCCCCCATAATATGGCCTAGGGCGGTACCCTCCCAATATTTAATGCGGTTTTCGAGCGAGATATAGGTTTTCTCCTGTTTAAAGATACCGTCTTGTTTCGCCCCTTCATTTACGATGCTGCCGCCTACGAGGCCCATCCTCGGGTCAGCGAAGTGTTTTACCATTTGGTAAATAGTATCCGGCTCAAAGAACACATTGGCATCGGTAAGGATGAGGATGTCGTCGGGCTGCAAATTGGGCAAAGCCGCATGCATGCGGTTTATCATGCCTATCTTGCCCGTTTTGGCAGGGAAAAGGGTAAAGTGTACGTTGGGGTATTGAACAGAAGCAGCTTCCAATAAAGTGTTGCTGCCATCGGTAGAGCCATCGGAGCCGAAGTGGATG
>CAYYZT010000230.1:4237-5877 GCA_964476015.1 uncultured Chitinophaga sp. | reverse complement strand
GCATGCACCAGCGCAGGTTGATGCCTTGGCTGGCCACGGCCTATGCCCAACACTTTGCGCTGCGCTACCTTACCCAGCGGTTTGCCACCCGTACCGATGATGATATGCGTGAAATAGAAGCCTTGGCGGCTGGCATGAAAGCTTACGTAACATGGAACAACACGGCAGCCCTGCAAGAGTGTCGCGAAGCCTGTGGCGGCAAGGGCTATCTATCGGAAAACCGCATAGATGCGCTGAAGAACGATACGGATGTGTACACCACCTTTGAGGGCGACAATACGGTGCTATCGCAACTGGTGGCCAAAAGCCGCCTTTCGGATTTTGCCAAAAGCGTGGGCGATATGGGCCTTGCCGGGGGCATCAACTATTTGGCAGCGCAGGCCCGCACGTCGATTACGGAGAAAAACCCCATCATCAAGCGGCGTACGGAGGAAAGCCATTTGCTGGATGCACAGTTCCAACTAAACGCCTTCCGCTATCGGGAGGAGGAACTGGTACGCTCGGCGGGCAAGCGGTTGCGCCGCCTTACCAACGAGGGGCTGGACTCCTTTGACGCGGCCAACGTGGCACAGTACCATTTGCAGGAGCTGGCTATGGCCTACATGGAGCGCATAACGCTGGAACAGTTCATCCAACAAATAGAAAACACAGCCGACAAAGGATGCCGCGACACGCTGAAAAAGCTGTGCGACCTATATGCCCTATATACCATAGAAAAGCACGGTGCCTGGTATTTGGAGGCGGATTATATGGAAGGGGTGAAAACCAAAGCCATACGCAAGCTGGTGAACCAACTGTGCTGGGAGGTTCGGCAAGATGCGGTGCCGCTGGTAGAGGCGTTTGGCATACCGGATGAATTGCTGAACGCAGCGGTGTTGCGGTGAGGCAGGTTACGAGTTATAAACTACTTCCGCTTCCAAACTCCTTTTCCTTGAGATAAAACAATTCTATCCCCATATCCAGTAGCGTAAGATGGATATTTTTTTCGGACAAAGGACCTATTACCTCATCGCCATTGCAACAGCCCAACTTCTCTTTCTTAGCCTTTATCACGTAAAAGTGATCAATCGTTTCCACTACCATCAGCGTATCCGACCAATATATCTTGTTTACATCGGTTATGTTGGGGTCATTTTCACAAGATAGCTTGCAAAGTAGCGTATAGGTGTTGTCGTCGGTTTGTAGCACCTCGTAGTAATCAATGATTTTGAAACCGGATGCACAAGACAACCAAGACATAGCGAAAAATATTGCTATTACAATGCTTTTACCATAGAGGTCAGTTGTCTTTACCATAGTTTTGCAGTTGATTTAATCGCACTAGTTTCGGCACTATGCTTCGCATACAAGATATAAAAATGCCTTGGTAGGTGGTAAAAACCCGGCTCGTTACATTTTCAACGCAACCCCCAACTAATTTTGTACCTTTGCAGCCTCAATTAAAAACAACAATAGCACCATGGCTTTGCAATGTGGTATCGTGGGTTTGCCAAACGTGGGCAAGTCGACTCTGTTCAATGCTCTTTCTAACGCCAAGGCGCAGTCGGCCAACTATCCGTTCTGCACCATCGAGCCGAACGTGGGCACCATCACCGTGCCAGATGAGCGACTTATCAAGTTGGAAAGCCTCGTAAACCCAG
>CAYYZT010000230.1:0-4227 GCA_964476015.1 uncultured Chitinophaga sp. | reverse complement strand
GCAAGGGCGAGGGTTTGGGAAACCAGTTCCTTGGCAACATACGCAGCACTAATGCCATTATTCACGTATTGCGCTGCTTCGACGACGAGAACGTGGTACACGTGGACGGCAGCGTGAACCCGGTGCGCGACAAGGAAATAATCGATACCGAGCTGCAACTGAAAGACCTTGAAACGGTGGAGAAAGTGGTGAGCAAGGTTCACCGCCAAGCCACTACCGGAGCCGACAAAGAGGCCAAGAAGATATACGAGGTGATGAACGGCCTGAAGTTGCACTTGGAGCAAGGCCAATCTGCCCGCAGCTACCAAACCGACGAGGAAGGCCAAAAGGTTATTGACGAGTACCAACTGCTCACCAGCAAGCCGATATTGTACGTGTGCAACGTGGACGACAAATCAGTTATCAGCGGCAACGAACATACCCGTGCCGTGATTGAGGCCGTGAAGGGCGAGAACGCCGAAGTACTCTTTGTGAGTGCCAGTGCCGAGGCCGACATTGCCGAACTGGAAAGCTACGACGACCGCCAGATGTTCCTCGAAGAAATGGGCCTTAGCGAATCGGGCGTGGCACGCTTGATACAAAAATCATACAGCCTGCTCAACTTGATTACCTACTTTACCGCTGGCGTGAAAGAAGTGCGTGCCTGGACGATAACCAAGGGCACCAAAGCCCCCGCCGCGGCAGGCGTTATCCATACTGATTTTGAGAAAGGCTTTATTCGTGCCGAAGTAATACACTATGCCGATTACGTAAAATACGGCAGTGAGAGTGCTTGTAGAGACAACGGCAAACTGGGCGTGGAAGGGAAGGAATATGTGGTGCAAGACGGCGACGTGATGCACTTTAGGTTCAACGTGTAGTGATTGCGGATAAGCACCCTCCACTCTTCTTTCAAACATACTTTTTCACCACCGTCATCACTTGCTGGGCATAGTGGCCACCAAAGAGGTTTACGTGTACCAATAACGGGTATATGTTGTACAGCTCTTGGCGGATGTGGTAGCCCGGCAGCAGCGGGAAAGCCGCATCATAGGCCGCGTAAAACCGCTCATCGAAACCACCGAAAAGCACCGTATAGGCTATCTCCGCCTCGCGGAAGCCGTAGTGTACCGATGGATCTACCAACCAAGCATGGCCGTCGGGCCCGGTAAGGAAGTTGCCGCTCCACAGGTCGCCGTGCAGCAGGGCTGGCGGCTCTTCGGGCAGCAAGCTTTCCAAAAGGTTATACAGGTTTTCGAATTGGCCGAGGGCCGAAACGGGTAGTTGCTTTTTATCGATGGCCAATTGCAGTTGCGGGGCCAGCCGGTGGGCAATAAAAAACTCAATACCGCTGGCAGTAGGCGTGTTGCGCTGCGGCAGGCTGCCGATGTAGTTATCCTTTTCCAGTCCGAAAGTGGGCGAGGTGTTGCGGTGCAGGGCCGCCAACCGCTGCCCGAACTGCTCCCAGTAGCCAGGTACCTCGGGGGCGGCTTCTATCCATTCCAGCACCAAAAAATCAACGCCGTTGGATACGTGCTGTGCCACCACGCGCGGGATGCCGATGGTTTCGGTACTGCGCAGCTGCTGCAACCCATACGCTTCGGCGGCCATCATGCCGGGGTAGGCATCGGCATTGTTGTATTTAAGGAAGAAAAGGCCCGCATTGGTTTCCAACCGAACACAGGTATTGATGCAGCCGCCATGCACAGGTGCGGCGTGGCTTACATGCTGTATGGGCCCGAAGTTGTCGGAAAGAAAATTCCGGAGGGAATCATGGCCGTTGAGCGCATCGTGAGCCATGGGATGGGATTACTCCAACAGATTGTTTTGGATGGCGAATTTTACCAGCCCGGCGGTATTTTTCACATCGAGCTTTTGCAGCAGGTTGCGGCGGTGCGTGTCCACCGTGCGCGAGCTGATGCCGAGGCGTTCGGCAATCTCTGAGTTGGTAAGCTCTTCGGCAATCATGCGGATGATTTCCGTTTCGCGCTTGGTAAGCAGCACGTCGCTTTTCGGTTCGGATACCTGGCCCGTGCCACGGTTCATAAACTGCGACATCATGATGGAGCTAACCTCTTGGCTAAAATAGCTTTCGCCTGCCATAATGGAGTTGATGGCGTTCACCATTTCGTTTTTGCCGGTGTTTTTAAGCACATAGCCCAAGGCCCCGGCTTGTAGCATTTTTACGATGTAGCGCTGCTCGTCGAACATGGAGATGGCCAGTACCTTTGTGTTGGGATGGCGTTTGATGATTTCCTCGGTAGCCTCTATGCCGCTCATTTCCGGCATCTTGATGTCCATAATTACTAGGTCGAAAGATTCCTTGGCCAGTTTTTCCAAGGCTTCCCTGCCGTTGTTGGCCTCGTCGGCCACGTTAAGGTGCTCCACGTTGTTGAGGATGGAACGAATGCCGAGGCGTATCATAGGGTGGTCGTCCACGATCAGAATTTTAACGCGCTCCATACTAGTCACAATTTTGGTAGTTAGTCAATGTCCCCCAACAAGCCTAATCGTTTTATTCTGCAAACAACCTTTTTCCCAAGGCAAAGGTAAAATAATCTTTGCCTAATGCAATTTCCAATAAAAAATTGAGAACCAAGCCTCTTGCATAGTTTTAATTATAAACCGATTTGGCCTTAGTGTTGGCAATTGAGCACACACAAATACACATTACATTGTATGCGACACTTAAAATTATGTGAAATACCCCGTTGTTGCGAAACATGATAAGTGTATTTACGTAGAAACGGCTATGGCTTCATGTCCAATCCCTCTGGAAAGAGCGCGTAGCCTAGTCTCAAAACCAATGTATCATGCGTAAACCGGCCATGCTGGGCCAGAAGCCTAGCCTCTCCGTTTTGTTGGGGAACAAAAAAGGGGTAAAAAATCGTCTCAAAATTTTCGTGTCCGTGCTATTGCTGTTTGTCTGCATGGCCCGCGCAGAGGCACAGAGCACTATTTTTAGCGAAAATTTTACCGCACCCGACGGCACCACCAGCGGCAGCTATTGGGGGCTCGATATGACGGGCTGTACCGTTACCAGCACTTCTTACTTCAAGGTGGTATCCAACAGGCTGGAAGCGCGCAACCCTAACTGCAACGCCACGTTTATCACTTATCCTATCGACATTTCGCAATACTCGGGGGTTTCTATTACAGCGGCCGTAACCGAACAGGGCACCTTGGAATCGACCGACCGCATCCAGCTGATGTATTCGTTGGACGGGAAAGCCTTCCAGCACTTTGCCACCAACGGCAACGTAGCCGACGACTTTACGAGCATGACGGCGAGCCAAACGGGCCTTTCGGGCAACACGCTCACCATTAAAATAATTGCCTACACCAATGCTAGTGATGAATACTATCGCATTGACGATTTAGTGGTGAGAGGTACCCTCACAGACAATTTCAGCCTTTCGACAACCAAAACGAACGCCAGTTGCTCTACGCCCGGCTCCATAGAGCTAACCGTTACTCCCGGCGTTACAGGCGGTGGCACTACCTCGCCATACAGCGCAACGGGCTGCACCTATAACATGACGGGAACCAACAGCTACACGATTACCAGCGGACAAACGGGTTGCGTAACGGGCAGTTTCAACGGCAACGTTACCCTCAACGGCGGTACGCTTATTATTGCCGGTTCGGCCAATATTTCCACTTTCAACTTCTATAGCGGCACGCTCATCAACAACGGCACCCTGTCGGTTTCCAACTTTGCCAGCCACGGCGGCCGTATTGTGTACAACTATGGCACCATTGCCAACTCGGGCACGCTCACCATCGGCGATTTGTTTTACAACTACGGCACCATTACCACCGGCGGCTTCGCCATCAATACCGGGGGCGGCCTTTTGAACCAAAACACGATACAGGTAAACGGCAACCTTACCAACAACAGCGTGGCAATGAACAACGGTACCATAACCGTTACGGGCACTATTAGCAACAACAGCGGCTCCACGTTTACCAACAACGGCATTGTTACGGGCAATGCCATGGTACAGAACGCGTACTTTGACAACCACGGTGCCCTTACCGTAGGCTCCTATACCACTATTAACTCCGGCGGTAGCTTAACTATGAACTCGGGCGCATCGCTAAACACCAACAGTATTACGCTCAACGGCAACATTAACAATACAGGCAGTGCCTGCGCCAACATAGCCGTATCGGGCAACACCACCGTAAACAGCGGCGGCAGCATGAGCGGCAACGTGCAGCTTTGCGATGCCAACGGCGTGGAAA
>CAYYZT010000229.1:0-5886 GCA_964476015.1 uncultured Chitinophaga sp. | reverse complement strand
ATCTTCTCGTCCATATACACCAAGCGCACCAGTTCGCGGGCTTTCATTATCTCTTCCGGCGACACCACAGGGCGCACGTCGGTAGGTATTTCGTTCACGTTTTGGCGCAGTATCAACCTTTCCTCCTCCTTGCTGGGGTAGGTTACTACCACCTTCAGCATAAAGCGGTCTACCTGCGCTTCGGGCAGCGGGTAGGTGCCTTCCTGCTCAATCGGGTTTTGAGTGGCCAATACCAAGAAAGGCCGCTCCAACGGGTAGGTTTGCTGCCCGATGGTTACCTGCCGCTCCTGCATGGCTTCCAGCAGCGCGCTCTGCACCTTGGCCGGGGCGCGGTTTATCTCGTCGGCCAGCACAAAGTTGGCGAAGATAGGCCCACGCCGAACGGTGAAATCGTTCTTAGCCTGGTTGTATATCATGGTGCCGATAAGGTCGGCGGGCAGCAAGTCGGGGGTAAACTGTATGCGGCTAAACTTTACGTCGATGGCCTGCGACAGCGACTTGATGGCCAAGGTTTTGGCCAGCCCCGGCACACCTTCCAACAAAATGTGGCCTTGGCCCAACAAGGCCAACAGCAGGCGTTCCACCATATACTTTTGCCCTATGATTGCTTTGCCCAATTCCACTTGTATCAAGTCCACAAAAGCACTCTCGGCCTGTATCTTCTCGTTGAGTGCCCTAATGTCGGTATGTGCGGTTTGTTCCATGGTGTTTATGATTGAGAACGTAGCTGTAATTGGGTTTTGCAAATTTATAAAGCTTCCCCTGCGCCCGTCCGTTAAATGTTGTTAAGCCAAAGATACTTTAACCCAATAAAGATATAAAAACAAAAGCCGGGGCCACGAATGCCCCGGCTACATGTTATAAACCTTGTTTTGTTGATTGGTTGTTGTTGGTTGATTGGTTAATCAGTTAATCGGTTGACTGGTTAACCCTTCACTGATTAACTGATTAACCGATTAACCAATCAACCGATAACTAAACCTTACGGCTTAGGCACGTTCCTGTCCCTGCCGAACTTATAGCCCACGCTCACGGCCAAGTTTTGGCGGAACTGCGTGCCCTTGCCTTGGTAAATGCTACCGTCTTCACGGGTTTTCGGCACCATTACGTCGTCGTCGTATATCAGTTCGGTAGTGATGGCCACGTTCAGCCATTCGTTCACTTTCAGCACCAGTTTGTTGTTCCAGTTCACATCCACGTTTTGCGGGTTTAGCAAATAATTGCTGAACAGGTCAATCTTGGTGCTATAGGTAATGTTCTTCAAAATTTCCGCCTCGAAGGTAGCCGTGAAGTAAGCACCGAACTGTGCGAAAACCTTTTTGCCTTCTTCCACACCGTAACGGGTCTCGTCGATATTGACATTGTCCATCACGATGTTGTTTTTATTGGTAATGGGCGAGAGCATGGCCTTGAAATACTTCGGCGCGGAATACTCGATACCCGGCGCGATTACGCTGTAAGCGGGCGAAAACCCTTTGGAAACCAAGCTACGCGTGGTATCCGCCGGAAACTCGTAGCCCCTTGCAAACTGGCTGCGCAAGGTGGTAAGGAACGAGAGTTTCCAGCTCTTGCCCAACCGATAGCCCAGTTGCGAGCCAAGCTCGAAGAAGTCGTCGGATTTGCGGAAACCCTGCTTGCCGATTTTCTGCATGCCGAAAGCCATATCGGCTCTTACGTCCCAACTAAAATTACCTTTTTCGTATCCGGCCTTGAAGTTTACGATGCCGTTGATGCCGATGGCGCTTTGGCCGCCCCCCGCCCAGTTTTTCAAGGCTACTTGGCTTAGGTTGATGGCTGCATTGCCATCGTATTTCCAATAGCGGATGGTGTCTTGCTCAATGGGGGCGATAATGGGCACGGTGTCGTTAAAAATCGTCACGCTGTCCGTTTGGGCATTGGCCGCCCAAGCTTGGAGACTAATAATAAAACATAATAGCAACCGAGTGGAAAGCTTTTTCATAGTATCATATTTAAGGTTATGAAATAGTGGGAGCAAAAATAACAAAAAACCCACGCTCATTTTTACCTGCTGAAAATCATTCACTTATAATGTTTTTGCAAAAATATACAGTACTATGTATTGCATAGTACAATCCAATAACCATATCTTTGTTTCAGATAGTACCTTGCAGGTTTATTGGCGGCTAACCATTAGTAACCAAAAAATTTAAAACCATGCTTATGAAAAAGCCCTTTATAACCCTATTCTTCGGCGGCTTTATGCTATTGTTCGGCATACAGCACAGCAAGCCTGTTTCTACCGCCAACCACTGTGTGGAGACCGTGAATAACCGTTGAGCATTTGGTGTACCTAAAAAGAAAAACATGAACGTAGATAACACCAAGGTGCAGATGCGGAAAGGGATACTGGAGTACTGTATCCTATCCATTATAGCCCGCGGCGAGGTATATGCATCGGACATACTGGAAACGCTGAAAGATGCCCGGCTTATAGTGGTGGAAGGCACCCTGTACCCGCTGCTCACCCGCCTAAAAAACAGCGGCCTGCTGAGCTATGAATGGCGCGAAAGCGTGTCGGGCCCGCCGCGCAAGTACTACAATCTTACGCCCGAGGGCAAGGCATTTCTCAAAGAGCTCGACCAGACTTGGGAAGAGCTGCTATTTGCCGTGAACGTAACCATTACCAAACGCGAAAACCCCAACAACCATGAATAAGACCGTTTCTATGAACCTCGGTGGGCAAGTGTTCCAGATTGACGAGCACGCCTACGAAAGGCTGTGGCGGTACTTGGAGTCCATCAAGGCACGCTACGCCAATACCAAGGGCGGCGACGATATTATTTGGGACATTGAAAACCGCCTTGCGGAAATGTTCTACGAATATCTCGGCACCACCCGACAGGTAGTGGGCATGGCCGACGTGGAAAAGACCATGACGGTAATGGGCCGCCCGGAAGATTTCGAGATTCCGCTGGAGGATGAGGACGACGAGCCACGCCCCAGCGGCACCCAAACCGATGCCGACAAGAAACAACGCCGCCTGTTTCGCAACGGGGAGGACAAGGTAATAAGCGGCGTGGCATCGGGCATCAGTGCCTATCTCGGCATCCACGATCCTATTTGGATGCGTATCGCCTTTGTGGTGGCGTTGTTTGTAAGCTTCGGCACCAGTTTAATCGTCTACATTATATTAATGATCATCATCCCCGAAGCCAAGACCGCATCGGAGAAGCTGCAAATGCGCGGCGAACGCATCAATATAGACAACATAGAGCGCACCGTGCGCGACGAGCTGAACGATTTGGAAGCCCGCCTGCATAGCGGTAAAGACCGCAGTTCTCTTTCCCGCCTCGCCGATTATATAGCCGCAGGCATGCGCATCGCCCTTATAGTGCTGGGCAAAATTATCGGCTTCTCCTTGGCCGCGTTGGGTATCGTGCTGCTTATCAGCCTTATTTTGGGCATCAGCATTCCTTCTATGATGCAGGGCGGCATTGCCGTAAACATGCTCGGGCACCTGTTCAATTCCACGGGCACCATGGTTGCGGCCATTGTCGGCATCGGCTTGCTGCTGCTCATTCCCATCCTCGGGCTTATATACTCCGGCTTGGCCATATTGCTCAACAGGTCCTTCGGGTTCCGTGGGCTGGGCCTCACCACATTCGGCTTGCTGGTTACGGGGCTGGTGCTTACCATCTACTCCGTAAGCATGGTAAACGGTGAGTTTGACGTGGAGCGCAGCCGCACGGAAACCGTGGTACTGTCTCAACCCGTAGATGGCATTCTGCGCCTGCAACTAGCCAACGACCCTCGCAACAAAGACGGGTTCAAAGCCTTTACCGGCTTTGGATTGCTCCGCGAAGAAAACGATACCCTTTTTGCACGCAACAATTCCATCAACACGGCCAATAAGCCTATTGTGCTGGACATCGTGCGTTCCCCATCGAAGGATTTTTTGCTGGAAACCACTTTTACTGCCGACGGCCATGCAAGCGATGCGGCCTACCTACGCAGCCAGCACATACAATACACCGTACAGCAAGATAGTGCCCATGCATATTTCCCCGCATACTTTGTTTACCCTGCGGCGGACAAGATACGCGACCAGCAAATAAAAATGATATTGAAAGTGCCGGAAGGCAAATCGGTGTACTTGGGCAAAGAAGTGCGCGAGCTGATATACGATATTAAAAACGTAACCAACACTTACGATGGCGATATGGTGGGCCATACTTGGAAAATGCTTTCCACCGGGCTTACGTGTATGGATTGCGGCCACAACGAGGGCTTCCCCCCGCCTCCGCCGCCTTTCCCGGCAACCCCGGCCATGCCACCGCCCCCCACAGGTTTTTCCGTACCGCAGCCCACTTTCAACACCCTTAAAATAGACGGTTCGCTTACTTTCTATCTAGTCCCGGCCGAGGAGACCCGAATCGTGTTCGAGGAGAAAGAGATGGAAAAGTGGGTATCGGTAAACCATAGCGGCAATACCCTTACCATAGGCAACAACACTGCCTTGAGCCTTATAAACGGTCGGGATGTAACGGTGTGGATATATACGCCCACGGTAAACAAGGTAATAGCCTCCGGGGCCAGCGAGGGCCAGGTAAACGGCTTTACTACCGATAACTTTAGCTTGGAACTGTCCGGTGCCAGCCACTGCGAAATGAACGTGGTGGCCCACAAGCTCACCTTGCGCTTGAGCGGTGCCTCCGAGCTGATGGCCTATGGCAACGCCGCCGAACTGGATGCCGAAGCCACGGGCGCATCGCACCTATATGCTTTTGGTTTGGCTGCCGATAACGCCAAGGTGCATACCAGCGGGGCCAGCAATGCCGAAGTAAACGTGAGCAAAAAATTGGAGGCCCAAAGTACGGGCGCGAGCAGCATCAACCGCATGCAACAATAGTGTTCGTCGTTTGCCGATGGGCTTTCGTCTATAAACGGGTAACGTTAACGTTTTTTAGACTTTAAAGTGGTTTGTGTTTTATTACTTTGCATGAGTTAAGTAGCTTTTTATAACCTGCGAGAGCGAAGGGTCCGGAGTAGCCTCCCGGGCCCTTCAAATTTTAGGGGCCTATAATCTCCTTGGAAGCGTTTAAACCCAGTACAACGCCCAACCCCTCCACCAATTAGCTCCATCCTTACAAATTAATTTTACTATTGAAATCAAGTACCCACTTGGTTTACGAGGCGTAACAGCTAAAATTTTCTTTACCGTTTTCATGTACCTGTTTGGCGATAACATCCGGAGTATTATATTTGCGCATTCTCTACCAAATTTATAGAGTATATAGGATATATCGAACTGAAAGACAAACATGATGAAAACACTATTTACCTGTCTCTTATTTACCCTTGCCACCACAAGCCTTTGGGCGCAAAACACCATTAAAGGCACGGTGTACGATGCCACCAATGCCGAAAGACTCACTGGTGCCACCATAGTGGTAAAAGGCACCACCACCGGCACCACCACCGCGGCCGATGGCAGCTTTACGCTGGAAGCTGGCGAAAGCTTCCCCGTTATCTTGACCATTTCCTTTCTAGGCTACGCCAACCAAGAAGTGGAGGTAGCGAACAACAACAAATCGCTCAGCCTATACCTCACCAAATCCAACGAATCGATAAACGAGGTAACCGTTACCGCCCGCCGCAGGGACGAGAGCGTACAGGAAACGCCCATCCCCATTGCAGTGGTAGGTGCCAGCGAAATCAACAACTCGGTATCGTTTAACGTGAACCGCGTGAAAGAGCTGGTGCCTTCGGTACAGCTCTATTCCTCCAACCCCCGCAACACTACGTTGAACATCCGTGGCCTGGGCTCCACCTTCGGCCTCACCAAAGCCAAAGTCCTCGCCAATACACTCGATGCCGCCACCGGGAAATTCCTTGAAAACGACCGGGTGAGCGGTCGTTTTCAAG
>CAYYZT010000228.1:0-5888 GCA_964476015.1 uncultured Chitinophaga sp. | reverse complement strand
GTGGTTATGGTCATGCGTAGTCTCGGCAGGGGTGCCGGTAGTGTCCACTTCGGTTTGGCCGCCTTTAATGCCCTCATGCGTATCGCCGGTGCAAGCATACATGCCGGCCATGATTACAACGGCAAGCAACAATTTGAATTTTCCCATGGGTTGGTGTGTTTTGAAGGTGAATGCAAATAGTTCTTAGAGGCTAAAACTAGCATTTTTTGATAAATTTGGCTGAAAGGCGGCCATCTTATTTCGGTTTACCGCATAAATAACCTCTTTTTCCGCACACAATCGCCCCTACCTATGGCCGATACCATACTACAACCCGAAGAAAACATCAAGCTGAACGTAGAGGGCATGACCTGCACCAACTGCGCGCTCGGCATATCCAAATACCTGGAGAAGCAAGGGCTGGAAAACGTATCGGTAAACTTTGCCACCAACGAGGTACGGTTTAAGGCCAACGAAAAAGTGACCGTGCCCCAAGTAGAGGCAGGCATCGAAAAACTGGGGTTCCATGTAGTGCGCCCCGTCCACTCCCCCACCCTGAACGATGCGGCGCCCCACTATCTGCCCGTTAAATATAGGTTTACGGTGGAGCACAAGCTTATTTTTTGTGCCATATTTACGCTGCCGCTACTGTTACACATGGTATGGCACCACCATTGGCTTATGAACCCGTGGGTGCAGCTTGCCCTTAGCGCGCCCGTAATGGCGGTGGGCCTGTGGCACTTTGGGCGCAGCGCATGGTCGTCGTTAAAAACGGGCGTGCCCAATATGGATGTGCTGATTACCTTGGGTGCCAGTGCGGCGTTCGGCTACAGCCTTGCCGGGGCCATGATGCAACTGGGGCCGGATTATTTGTTTTTCGAAACCGCCGCTACCATCATTACCCTAGTGCTGCTGGGCAACGTAATAGAGCAGCGTAGCGTAAGGCAAACCACTACCGCCATCCGCGAACTGGGCAAGTTGCAAGTGCCCGTAGCAAAAAGACTGGTAATAGGTGCCGGTGGCCGGGAGCACTTTGAGGAAACGCCTGCCGCCGCCATCCGTAAGGGCGATGTGTTGCAGGTAAACACGGGCGACAAGGTGCCCTTCGACGGGAAAATCATTTGGGGCCATGCCGTAATAGACGAATCGCTGGTAACGGGCGAAAGCGTGCCCGTGGACCGCGAACCGGGCCAAAAGGTAATAGGCGGCACGTTGCTGGCAAACGGCAGCATCAAAGTACAGGTAGAGGCCGTGGGCGAATCGACCTATTTGGCCCGCATTATAGAATTGGTGAAAAATGCCCAGCAAGACAAGCCCTCCATCCAGCGACTGGCGGATAGAGTGAGTGCCATCTTCGTGCCCGTGGTGGTGCTGTTGGCCCTTACGGCGTTTTTGCTGGGGTACTTTGTTTTGGATGCAGGGCTTACGGCATCCTTGCTACGGGCGGTGGCCGTGCTGGCCATAGCCTGCCCGTGCGCCATGGGCTTGGCCACGCCAACGGCCGTAATGGTGGGCGTGGGCCGCGTTACCCGCGAGGGCATCCTTATCAAGGGTGGTACAACGGTGGAATTGCTGGCAGGCGTAAAGCAAGTGGTGTTCGATAAAACGGGCACGCTTACCACGGGCCATTTCAAGGTAAAACAGGTTAAACTCTTTCAAGGCACGGAGCGCGAAGCGGTGGCCATTGCCTTAAGCTTGGAACAAAAATCGTCGCACCCGATAGCGAAATCGTTGGTAACGGAGTTTCAAGGGGCGGAAGAAATAGCGTTTGTACGCACCGAGGAAATAAAGGGCAGCGGCATCCGTGGGTACGACGAAATGGGCAACGTGTACGAAAGCGGCTCTTACCAACTGGCCCGAAACCTGACCACGGACAACCATTTTGACGTGTATATCCTCAAAAACCACGAGCTCCTGGCGGCCATAGAACTACAGGACGAGATAAAGCCCGAGGCCGCCGATACCATCCGATACCTCAACCAAAACGGCATACGTACGGTGCTGTTGAGCGGCGACCGATATGAAAAATGCTACCACGTATCGCAAACGCTGGGACTGGATGCCTTCTACGCCGAGCGCAAGCCCGACGAAAAGCTGGATATCATTGCCAAACTCAACCAAGAAATGCCCACCGCCATGGTAGGCGACGGCATTAACGACGCTCCGGCACTGGCCAAGGCTACCGTGGGTATTTCCCTCAGCAACGCCACGGAAGTAGCCATTGATAGCTCGCAGGTTATATTGCTCAACGGCAATCTGTCTTATCTAGCGGAAGCCATTAAAGTGAGCAAGGCCACGGTGAGTACCATCAAACAAAACCTGTTCTGGGCATTTGCCTACAATATCGTGGCCATCCCTATCGCTATGCTAGGCTTCCTCAACCCCATGGTGGCCGCTCTCAGCATGGCGTTTAGCGATGTGGTGGTAGTGGGCAATTCGATAAGGTTGAAGTATAGGAAGCTAAAGTAAGAGAGTAGTAAGTAGGAAGTAGGAAGTAGACTAATGGCGAATCTATAGCCCGTGAACTATCGACCGTGGACCGTGGACTAAACGTACATCACCTCTTTCACGGCCTGTATTACGTGCTTGGGGTTGGGTATCCAAGCCTCGATAAGCGTGGGGGCGTAGTGTAGCGGCGTATCTGCGGTGTTGATGCGCACAATGGGCGAATCCAAGTAGTCGAAAGCGTGTTTCTGTATGCGGTAGGTAATCTCGGTAGCAACGCTGCCGAACGGCCAAGCCTCTTCCAGTATTACCAAGCGGTTGGTTTTCTTTACCGATTCGATAATGGTATCGATATCCAGCGGGCGGATGGTGCGCAGGTCGATTATCTCCGCCTCGATGCCGTCTTTGGCCAATTCGGTAGCGGCGGCCTGGGCCACTTTCATCATCTTGTTGAAAGAGACGATGGTCACGTCCTTACCCTCGCGGTCGATGCGGGCCTTGCCGATGGGCAGGATGTATTCCTCCTCCGGCACCTCTCCCATTTCACTGTACAATACCTCGCTCTCGAAGAAACAAACCGGATCGTTGTCGCGGATGGCGGCTTTCAACAAGCCTTTGGCATCGTATGGGTTGCTGATGGAAATTACTTTCAGGCCCGGCGTGTTGGCCATCCAGCTCTCGAAGCTTTGGCTGTGCTGCGCGCCCAGTTGCCCGGCAGAGCCCGACGGGCCGCGGAACACGATGGGGCAGCCAAACTCGCCAGCGCTCATGGAAAGCATCTTGGCGGCGGAGTTCACAATCTGGTCGAACGCCAGCACGGCGAAGTTCCAAGTCATAAACTCGATGATGGGGCGCACACCGTTCATGGCCGCGCCTACGCCTATGCCCGCAAAACCCAGTTCGGCAATGGGGGTATCAATCACACGTTTGGCACCGAACTCGGCCAGCATGCCTTGGCTTACTTTGTAAGCACCGTCATACTCGGCCACTTCCTCGCCCATCAAAAATACGTTCTCGTCGCGCTTCATTTCTTCCACCATCGCCTCACGGATGGCTTCGCGTAGCCTGATTTGTCTCATGTGTTGAAATTACGGGTTTTGCTGGGGCAAATATAGGGGTAATGTACTAATGTACCAATGTGCTGATATACCGATGTGCTAATGTGCTGATGCCCAATGTGCTGATGTACCAATGTGCTAATGTACCAATCACCCCGAAATCATTTCTCGCGGCACCTTTTGAAAAGGCTGGTACTAAGCAACGCCTCTTCTTTAATGTATTGCTTGGGCAGGGTGGTATCGTTAATATCGAACATGGTGCGCAGCACGCAGCTATCCACGGTCTCCGGGCAGGCGGAAAACTGCCGTAGCAAGCAAAACTTTTGGTTGGTAAGGGTGCGCACCTCGCCGTTGGTAAAGGTGGCCGTAAGGTTGTAATTGTACACGCCGCTTTGCGCCGATAGCTGCGTAGCGGCAATGTTGCCATCCCACAGGATGGGGCCTGGGCCCTCGTACAGCCAAATCACTTCGTCGTCCAAGCTGATGGTTATATCATAATTGGCTATGCCCGATTCGGCGGATTTGAAGTACTTGTTGTCATCCTCCGTGCCGGGCGCAAACACCTGCGGCAGGAAAAAATAGCTGGGCGGGGCCGTATCGTTATCGCTTTGTACCAAAACCCATTGGGTGGTTGCGCTATTGCAGCAGTTGTGCTCAATATACCTCGGGCGGGTGCCTTTGGTACAGCTAAAAAGTGCCAGCGACAGCAACAGCGAATAGAAAACAGGTTTCATGGTGCAAAATTTTCGGCGAAGATACGGCAAACTGCAAAAATGGTGGGCTATCCGTTTATTTGTTGAAACTCATCGGTACCCTCCACCCTTTCCAGTTCTATACCCGTGGATAGCTTGAGGTAGGGCACTATGGCCTCGTCGTAATTGGCAATGGTGTTCACGTCGTAAATCTTGGAGTTGAGGTGGTTGTCCATATAGTCGTCATCCTCGTCTCCCGCTAAAAAACGCCAGCCGCTATCACCCTCAAACTCCGGCCTGTCGCGGTACATAAAGCCTACCTTTTGGCCGTCCTTCACAATGCGGTTGGTAGCCATACAGGCACCGAAGCCCATTGCGATATCACGGATGGCATCAGGGTTATCCAGAAAATTCTTCATGTTGCAAAGTGTTGTGGATAGGCGGAATCAGGCAACTACTTTGTTGCCAATGCGGTATATCCAACCATGGCGGTCGGGTATTCGGGCATGCTTGATGTCTTCCATTTCCTGTTTCAGTTCGTGGCTCAAGGTACGGCCCTCTATGGCTGGCAGTTCCCAAGTTTCGCCTTTGTGGCCAATGTGGCTGATGTGGCTAATGGTGGCCGCCGTGCCCGCACCGAAGGCATCCTCCAGCTTTCCGGCCTTAAAGGCTTCCTCCAGTTCGTCAACGGATATGTCGCGCACCTCGGCATCCAGCCCACGGTCTTCCAGCAGTTGCAGTATGCTGTCTCGGGTAATGCCTTCCAGTATGGTACCGTTCAGCATGGGGGTCAATATCTTTCCGTCAATTTGCAGGAAGATGTTCATGGTGCCTATTTCCTGAATATACTTGAACTCGAAGCCATCGGTCCACAGCATCTGGTCGAAGCCGCTTTGGCGGGCCGCCATTACGGGCTGCAAGGTAGCGGCATAGTTGCCGGCTGCCTTGGCCGCGCCGGTGCCACCAGGGAAAGCGCGTACGTATTTATCGGAAATCAACACCTTTACCGGAGCATCGTAATAAGATTGTACCGGACAGGTGAAGATAACAAAACGGTAATTGTCTGAAGCCTTGATGCCTACGTACTCGTCCGTAGCAAACATAAACGGCCTGATGTAGAGCGAACTGCCCTCGGTTTGGGGCACCCAAGCTTGGTCGATAGATATTAGCTGGTCCATGGCTTGAATAAACAAATCAACGGGCAATTCCGGCATCGCCATGCGGATGGCCGAACGGTTGAGGCGGGCGGCATTTTGGTCGGGGCGGAAAACCTGTATTTCGCCGGCATCCGTACGGAAAGCCTTCATACCCTCAAAAATGCTCTGCCCATAGTGCAGGGCAGATATGGCCGGATGGGTGGGTATGGGTTCAAAGGGTACGATGCGCAGTTGCTGCCACTGTCCGTCTTTATAATCGGCAATAAACATATGGTCGGAGAACACACGGCCAAAAGGCAGGTTTTCAAAATCCACTTCGCTGATGCGCGAACGGTTGGTTTTCGTAACTTTGATATCGTATCTCATCTATAGTCTCCTTGTTTTTTGCCCTTCCATCAAAATACAACAAATTGTTGGGTAGTATGGCAAAGGAAACAAATTAAAGGCTATAATCAAAACCCGTAAACCGCGCACACCATGCAACACGAGCCACTTAACGACCCCGGGGCAACCGTGCAATTATTTGATGGCCAAGACATTTATGTGGTGAAACAAGA
>CAYYZT010000227.1:5088-5923 GCA_964476015.1 uncultured Chitinophaga sp. | reverse complement strand
CGAATCTGCAACCAAAACCCGGGGCGACCAGTACTTTTTCATCAACAACCGCTTCGTAAAGAACAATTACCTCAACCACGCGGTGTTTATGAACTACGAGGAACTGTTGCCGCGCGAGCACTTTCCGTTTTTCTGCCTGTATATCGACATCGACCCTACCCGTATCGACATCAACGTACACCCCACCAAGCAGGAAATCAAGTTCGACGACGAGCGATCGGTTTACGGTTTCGTGCGTGTTACGGTGCGCCACGCGCTGGGCAAGTACAGCATTACCCCCACGCTCGATTTCAACCAAGAGCAGGGGTTCAACATACTGCAAGCTTTTGGCGACGACTCCGTAACCAAGCCCCGCGAATGGCCCAAGGAAGAGCCGGATAGCCAGTTTACGCCACAGGCGCAGTTGGAGAACCCGTATCTGGCCGCTACCATCAGCTCCGAAGGCCGTACCGCCCCCACCGCCAAAACCTATGCCCCGCCGGCTATGCCGCGCGAATCGGCCCAGCAGCGCAACAACCTGCGCCAGTGGGAAGACCTGTACGACCTGCCCGAAATAAAGCGCGAAACGCCCGACAGCGTTACCATCGCCAGCGATTTCGACCGCCCGGAGAAAACGCAGGGCGGCACCGAGCAGCTCTTCGACGGACCTGCCGAGCGCACCCCCATGCAGTTGCACAACCGCTACATCGTTTCGCCCATCCGCAGCGGGTTTATATTGATTGACCAACAGGCCGCGCACGAGCGCATCCAGTACGAGCACATCATCCGCCACATGGCACGGCCGCAGGGCAGCCAGCAGTTGCTGTTCCCCACTACTATACAGTGCGCCCCCGCC
>CAYYZT010000227.1:0-5078 GCA_964476015.1 uncultured Chitinophaga sp. | reverse complement strand
CACGATTTTGTAATACACGGCATGCCCGCCGACCTAAAGAGCGGCAACGAGCAGCAGATAGTGGAGAGCCTCTTGGAAGATTTCAAGAACAACCTAGCCGTGCTTAAACTGGACAAGCGAGAGAGCATCGCCCGCTCCCTTGCCCGCCAAACGGCCATCAAAGCCGGGCAAAGCCTCACCGTGCTGGAGATGCAGACCCTTATTGACGAACTCTTCGCTTGCGAGCAGCCCTACACCGCCCCCGGCGGCCGCCAAACCATCTCCACTTTCGATTTTAAGGAGCTGGATGGGAGATTTACGGGGCGGTGAGATAGTTTTGGGTTGCGGGTTTTGAGTTTGGAACTATACATTAATCACACTATGTTTGTTTGGATATGGGTACCCAAGAGCTAAAGAATCGCTTGCATCACCAAATTGACACTACGGACAACGATGAATTGTTGCGTTGGGTGAGCGAGGTACTGGACGGCGCAAATCCTACCCAAGGGAAGTATATTCTTTCGGAAAGCGAGGCATCAATGCTTGCCGAACGCGATGTGGTTAAGGAACTGGGCAACTATTACACCTCTGGCCAAATGGCAGAGCGACTGAAGAAATAATCCGGTTGATATAGAAGCAGTTGCTGGTCACGGTCCGTCTTCCTACCTTTATATAAAACCCACAACTATATGACACCCAATTTTCTCGTTATCGCACTCGCGGCGTTGATTCCGCTGGTGATTGGATTTGTATGGTACAACCAAGCCATCGGCTTCGGCAATGCATGGATAAAGGCATCCGGGGTATCGTTGGATAAGAAATCCAACATGGCCCTCGTTTTCGGCCTTACGTATGTGCTCGGCCTGTTGGTGGCCTTTGCCATGCTGCCCACCACCATCCACCAAATGGGCGTGTACTCTACCTTGGCGGGCGAGCCCGGCTTCCTTAAGGATGCCGCCGCGGCCAGCACCCAAGAGTTTGGCCGGTTTATGGAGCAGTATGGCGACCGTTTCCGCACGTTCAAGCACGGTGCCTTCCACGGCACCATGATGGCCCTGTGTTTGGCAATGCCCGTGCTGGGCATCAACACCCTGTTCGAGCGCAAAGGCTTTAAATACTTTGCCATAAACGTAGGCTACTGGGTTATAACGCTTGCTTTGATGGGCGGCGTAGTGTGCCAATGGGGCACTAAGTAGCACCGTTTGAGTTTTGTGTTGAGCCGGAGGCTCAAAATTACCTACATCCGCGCTGGAAGCGCGGACGAGGTACCCCTCTGGCCCTCGTTTTCAACGAGGGAACAAGCCCGCGCAGAAAGATTCTTCGTATCTCACACTTATGTGGATGCAATAAGCTTTCTACCATCCGTGGACTATCGGCCATCGACCGTGGACCACAAAACAATCTTTTGCCCGACGTTTGCGTTATAATACCGCAAACCACGGCGTTTTGCCTTAAAATACCATTAAAACCGCCCCGCCGTTGGTATATCGGGAACGCCGTTACGTAGATTTGAGTTGTAATACTGGTTTGAATTGTTTTAGTTTGAAACCGTAACCATTTTTCGTGGAAGGACCTATGAAGCCGAAAACTACTACCTTGACCAAGATGAGAAGGGCCCTTTTTGTGGTGTTGATTGCAGCCCTGCTGCCACTGGCCTTTACCCAAAGCAATAACTACTTCGAGATTTCGAAGAACCTGGACATTTATGCCAGCCTGTATAAAGAGTTGAACACGTACTACGTGGACGAGGTGCAGCCCAGCGACCTGATGCGACAAGGCATAGACGGTATGTTGGAATCGTTGGACCCTTATACCTCCTACATTTCCGAATCGGAGATTGAGGGCTACCGCATGCAAACCACCGGCAAATACGGCGGCATCGGTGCCTTGGTGCGCAAGGTGGACCGCTATATCACCATCTCAGAACCCTACGAAGGCTATGCCGCCAACAAAGCCGGATTGCTCGCCGGCGACAAGATTATCGAAATAGACGGCAAATCGGTATTGGACAAAGAAACCGACGACATAAGCAAACTGTTGAAGGGCCAAGCCGGTACCAATGTTACCCTGTTGGTGTTGCGCACCCAAGCCGATGGAACGGAGAAGGAGTTTGAGGTAGTGGTAACCCGCGAAGACATCAAAATAAAGAACGTGCCTTACTATGGCATGATAAACCCAGAAACGGGCTACATCCGCCTAAGCAACTTTACCGATGATGCGGGCAAAGAGGTGCGCGATGCCTTGGAAGACCTTAAATCGAAAAACCCAGGTTTGAAGAGCCTCGTATTTGACCTGCGCGGCAACCCGGGTGGCCTGCTTACCGAAGCGGTAAACGTGGCCAATGTGTTTGTTGACAAAAACCAAGAAATAGTATCTACCCGTGGCAAGGTAAAGGAGTGGGACAAAACCTTCAAAACCCTTAACGGCGCAGTGGATGTGAACATTCCCGTGGCCATTTTGGTAAACCGCAGCTCGGCCTCGGCTTCCGAAATCGTGGCGGGCTCGTTGCAGGATTTGGACCGCGGCGTGGTAATCGGCCAAAAATCGTTCGGCAAGGGCTTGGTGCAAACCACCCGAAACCTGCCTTACAACACCAAGCTGAAAGTAACCACCGCCAAGTACTATACCCCCAGCGGCCGCTGCATACAGGCGTTGGACTACTCCCACAAAGATGCCAACGGCCTTGCCGCCAAAACCCCCGATTCGCTGAAAGTGGCCTTCAAAACCGCTGGCGGACGTACGGTATATGACGGTGCGGGCATCGACCCGGATATTGCGGTGGATGGCAAACCCATAACCAAAGTAGCGGCCAGCCTGCTCACCAAAAACCATATCTTCAACTTCGCCACCATCTATCGCGCCAAAAACCCGAAGATAGCCCCGGCCAAGGATTTCCGCTTGAGCGACAAAGAGTATCAAGACTTCGTAACCTACTTAACCGGCAAGGAATATGGCTACTCCACCAAGAGCGAGGAATTGCTGAAAGAGCTGGAAACCACTACCAAAGACGAAAAATACTATGACGCCATTGCTGCGGAACTGACCAAGCTGAAACAGAGCGTGAGCCACGACAAAAACAATGACTTGGTGAAGCACAAAGACGAAATAAAGCGCCTGTTGGAAGACGAAATAGTGAGCCGCTACTATTACAGCTCCGGCCGCACGTTGGTATCGTTCAACTACGACGAGGACATTAAAGCCGCCTTGAAAGTATTGAACGACAACGGCCAGTACAAAAAACTCCTTACCGCCCAGAAATAACATGTTTTTATTGTGTTTGCGAAGCAGCCCCGACGTGTCGGGGCTGCTATTTTTTTAACAGGCTTAAACTCCCAGCGGTTTTGTACGTCTAACGTTCACTTCCAAATACTGACTTCGGTTAAATTCTATGAGATATATTTTTGCGTTTCTGTGGGCTATGGGCTTGGTTTTTACGCAGTTGTACGCACAGCAGCCCAACATTGCAGGGGCACCCCCTACGCAGGGCATGGGTTTCCAGATAACGGGTAAGATACAGGACGACGTAACCAAGGCACCTTTGGAATACGCCACCGTAAGCGTTTTTAATGCACCCGACAGCAGCTTGGCCACGGGCAACATTACCGATGACAAGGGCGCGTTTAGCTTGGATGTAAAAAGCCCCGGCCAGTATTACATTATAGTAAGCTTTTTGGGCTACCCGCAACAGAATATTGGCACCGTAACACTAGGCCCCAACCAACCAAAAGTAAACCTGGGCACCGTAATGTTAAAGCCCGATTCCGAGGCTTTGGGCGAAGTGGAAATTGTGGCCGAACGCTCGCAGCTACAGATGCAGTTGGATAAAAAGGTATTTACCGTGGGCAAAGACCTCGCCAACACGGGCGGCAACGCAGTGGATGTATTGGACAATATTCCATCGGTACAGGTAGATGTGGATGGCAACGTGAGCCTACGGGGCAGCGGCAACGTGCAGATATTTATCGACGGCAAGCCTTCCGGCCTTTCGGGCCCGGATGCGTTGCGTTTTTTGCAGAGCGACCAGATTGACCGCGTGGAAGTGGTAACCAACCCATCGGCCCGCTACACCGCCGAGGGCGAAGTGGGCATCATCAATATCGTGCTCAAGAAAGACCGTAAACAGGGCATTAACGGCAGCGTAACCGCCAACACCGGCTGGCCCCACAACCACGGGGCGGGTCTTACGCTCAACTACCGCAACAAGTTTATGAACCTGTTTACCAGCTACAACCTAAACTACCGCTCCAACATCGGCAGTGGCTTTTATAGGCAGGAGTTTTTTGGCGATTCGGTGAGCATATTGGAAGCCGACCGCGAGCACGACCGCAGCGGCTTGGGCAGCACGTTCCGCCTCGGTTCCGATTTCTTTTGGAAGGATTATAATACCATCACGGTTGCGGGCATGTACCGCTACCGCAAAAACAACAATTCCGTGGGCCTCCTTTACCAAGACTTCAACAGCTTGAACGAGTTGTTGGGCAGCAGCGAAAGGTTGGAAGACGAACACGAGAAAAGCCACAACTTTGAGGCTGAACTGAACTATCGCCGCACTTTTAAGCGCAAAGGGCAGGAATTTGTGGGCATTGCCAAATGGATAACGGACGACGACATTGAGGATGGAGACATTACCGAAAGCTTATTAACGGGCATAGGAAACAACCTGCTGCAGCGCACCTACAACAAAGAGGCCGAAACCAACTGGCTTTTCCAGGCCGATTATATACACCCGCTTCCCAAAGGGCTGAAGTTTGAAGCGGGTGGCCGGGTAACGCTGCGTACCATTAAAAACAACTATACCGTAGAAGAGCTGACGAACGGTGAATGGACCGTTCTGCCGGGTTTTGTGGATGCCTTTACCTATCAGGAAAACATCTACGCCGCCTACGGCATTTTGAGCGGCCAGCACCAAAAGTTCTCTTGGCAGGCGGGTTTGCGTTCCGAATTGTCCGACATTACCACCATAAGCCAAGTACAAGACACCTCGATAAACAAGCTATACGTAGGCTTGTTCCCTAGCGTACACCTATCTTACAAGCTCAACGAAGAAAACACCTTCCAAATAAGTTACAGCCGCAGGCTCAGCCGCCCCCATTTCAGGG
>CAYYZT010000226.1:0-5948 GCA_964476015.1 uncultured Chitinophaga sp. | reverse complement strand
CACTACCCAAAACCTGACGGGTGTACCTGCCGGTATCTATAGCGTAACGGTAACCGATGCTTACGGCGTAACCGTGGCCGGAACCGATACCATCCACCAGCCAGCCGCTGCCATTGCCGTAACGGAAACCATCATTATACCTACTTGTAACGGTAGGAGCGATGCTTCCATCAGCATTGCAGTAAGCGGCGGTAGCCCAGGCTACACTTACAACTGGAGCGGCCCAGCCGGGTTTGCTTCCACCACGCAGAACATTACTGGTTTGGTAGCGGGTACTTATAACCTGACCGTAACCGACGACAATGGCTGTATCTATACCAACGCTTATGTGGTAACACAGCCTGATGTGCTGGTTGCTACCGTAGATGGTGCCATACACATTGCTTGTAACGGTGCCAACACCGGTGCCATTGATGTGGCCATTGCTGGTGGTACAGCACCATACACGTATAGCTGGAGCGGCCCGAGCGGCTATACCGCTACTACCGAAGACATCAATGGTTTGGCTATTGGTACTTACACTGTAACCGTAACCGATGCCAACGGCTGTACCGCTACCGTATCGGAAACTTTGACCGAGAACCCAGTATTGACCGTTACGGCTAACTTGATTACCAACGTAAGTTGTGATGGTTTGGCCAACGGTGCCGTAGATATTAATGCTACTGGCGGTGTTGCCCCTTATACTTATGTATGGAGCAATGGCCAAACTACCCAAGATATTACTGGTTTGACTGCTGGTGCTTACGGCGTAACCGTAACGGATGCCGCCGGATGTACTGGAACTGGTAGCTTCGATGTTACCCAACCGTTGGTGCTTACCGCTTCTGCTTCGGTTGACCAAAACGTTACCTGCTTCGGCGGCAACGATGGCAGCATTGACCTTACCGTAAACGGCGGTACCATTGCCTATACTTATAGCTGGACTGGCCCGAACGGCTTTGCCGCTACCACTGAAGATTTGACTGGCCTTGCCGCGGGTACTTACAACGTAACCGTAACCGATGCCAATGGTTGTATTGCTACGGCTAATGCCACTATTACCGAGAACCCGAAACTGACTGTTAGCTTGAACAGCTCCGACGACGTGGATTGTTTCGGTGGCAACGATGGCAAAATCGACATCAACGTGGCTGGTGGCGTAGCTCCTTACACTTACCTGTGGAGCAACGGTGCTGTTACCGAAGATATCAGTGGCTTGGCTGCTGGTACTTACGGTATAACCGTTACCGATGCGGTTGGCTGTACCGCTACGGGTAGCTTCACCATCGGCCAACCGGCCTTGTTGGTGGCGACTATCGACGACCAAACCAATGTGGCTTGTAACGGTGGCAACACCGGTGCTATCGACCTTGGCGTGGTAGGAGGCACGGCTCCTTACACTTATGTGTGGAGCAATGGCCAAACTAGCCAAGATATTACCGGCCTTACCATCGGCACATATGATGTAACCGTTACCGATGCCCAAGGCTGTACTGCCACGGCTTCGGCTATCATTACCGAAAACGATGCCTTGCAAGTGGCCGCAAACAGCACTACCAACGTAAGCTGCTTTGGCTTGAGCAACGGTGCGCTTGATGTAACCGTAACTGGCGGTGTTGCCCCTTACACTTATGTATGGAGCAATGGCCAAACCACCCAAGATGTTACTGGCTTGGTTGCCGGAACTTACGGCGTAACCGTTACCGATGCCGCCGGATGTACCGGAACTGGCAGCTTCACCATCACCCAGCCTGATTTGCTGGAAGCTACCGCTACGGTTGACAACATCGTTACCTGCTTCGGCGGCAACGACGGCAGCATTAGCCTCACCGTAAATGGCGGTACCACTGCCTATGCTTATAGCTGGACTGGCCCGAACGGTTTCGTAGCCATCACCCAAAACCTAGCTGGCCTTGCCGCTGGTACTTATAACGTAACCGTAACCGATGCCCAAGGCTGTACCGCTACCGCTTCGGCTACCGTTACCGAGAACCCGCAACTGACCGTTAGCCTGAACGCTTCCGACGACGTGGATTGCTTCGGTGGCAATGATGGCGAAATCGACATCAACGTTGCTGGCGGCGTGGCCCCTTACACTTATCTGTGGAGCAACGGTGCTGTTACCGAAGACATCAGTGGCTTGGCCGCTGGCACTTACGGTGTAACCGTAACCGATGCGGTTGGTTGTACCGCTACGGGTAGCTTCACCATCGGCGAGCCTACCTTGTTGGTTGCTTCTATCGACAACCAAACCAACGTGGCTTGTAACGGTGCCAACACCGGAGCTATCGACTTGGGTGTTGTAGGCGGCACGGCTCCTTACACTTATGCTTGGAGCAACGGCTTGACTACCCAGGATTTGACTGGCTTGGCCGCTGGTGTTTATGACGTAACCGTAACCGATGCGCAAGGTTGTACCGCTACCGCTTCGGCTACCATTACACAAGAACCTGCTTTGGTGATTACTTTGGATGAAGTAGTGGATGTGGCTTGTAATGGCACGCCTACCGGTTCTGTATTCTTGATTGTTTCTGGCGGCGTAACCCCTTATGATTTTGATTGGACTGGCCCGAACGGCTATGTGGCCACTACCCAAAACATTAGCGGATTGCTGGCAGGTACTTATAACCTTACCGTAACCGATGCCAATGGTTCCGTCGCGATCGCGACCTTCACCGTGAACGAGCCTGCTGTTTTGACGGCTACCGCTACTGCTGATAACGTAGTTACCTGCTTCGGCGGCAACGACGGCAGCATCAGCTTGGTTGTAAATGGCGGCACTGGTCCTTTCACCTATGTATGGAGCAATGCGGCCATCACCCAAAACATCAACGGCTTGTCTGCTGGTACTTATGATGTAACCGTAACCGATGCGCAAGGTTGTACCGCTACCGCTTCGGCTACCATTACCGAGAACCCGCAATTGGTGGTTAGCCTGAACAGCTCCGACGACGTGGATTGCTTCGGCGGCAACGACGGTGAAATAGACATCAACGTTGCTGGTGGCGTGGCCCCTTACACTTACCTGTGGAGCAACGGTGCAACTACCGAAGACCTGACTGGCTTGTCTGCTGGTACTTACGGCGTGACCGTTACCGACGCGGTTGGTTGTACCGCTACGGGCAGCTTCACCATCGGTGAGCCTACCTTGCTTGTTGCCACTATCGATGCACAAACCAACGTGGCTTGTAACGGTGCCAGCACTGGCGAAATAGACCTTGGCGTAACCGGAGGCACTGCCCCTTACACTTATGTATGGAGCAACGGTTTGACTACCCAAGACTTAACTGGTTTGGCCATCGGTACTTACACCGTAACCGTAACCGATGCTAACGGCTGTACTGCCACGGCATCGGCTACCATTACCGAAAACGACCCATTGGTTATTACTGCCACGGGCACCGATAATGTAAGCTGTTTCGGCTTGAGCGACGGTTCTTTGGATATTACCGTAACAGGTGGTGTTAATCCATACACTTACCTGTGGAGCAATGGTGCCACTACGCAAGACATCACTGGCTTGGTAGCCGGTACTTACGGCGTAACCGTAACCGATGCCGCTGGTTGTACCGCTTCTGCCAGCTTCACCATCACCCAGCCAGATGAGCTTACCCTTGAGCCTACCGTAACCAACGTAACCTGCGGCGGCAGCGCCAACGGTGCCGTGGCTACCTTGGTAGGTGGTGGTACCGCTCCTTACAGCTATGCTTGGAGCAACGGTGCCAATGTTGCCAACATCACTGGTGTTGCGGCTGGCATATATACTGTAACCGTAACGGATGCCAACGGCTGCTCAATTGCCGCCACGGTTTCCGTAATCGAAGAGAATAACTTGGTGGTGAACACTGCCGTAACCAATGCCACTTGCGGCCTGAACAACGGCGTTGCCGGAGTAACCGTAAGCGGTGGTAGCGGTACCTTTACCTATGCTTGGAGCGTACCGGGCAACACGGCTTCAATCAGCGGCTTGGCTGCTGGTGCTTACACCGTAACGGTAACGGATGCCATTAACGGCTGTACCGCTACCCGCACTGTGGCCGTGAGCACTACCTCTGACCTAGTAGTTACCCCAACCGTTACCAACGCTTCTTGCGGTGCCGCCAACGGCAGCGTAAGCCTGGCCGTAACGGGTGGCACTACACCTTACACCTATGCTTGGAGCAACGGTGGCAGCACCGCCACCGCTACGGGCTTGGCTGCTGGCACTTATAGCGTAACCGTGAACAGTGCCGACAACTGCCCGCAAGTAATTGTGGTAGAAGTTGAAAACAATCAGAACAGCCTGAACTTGGTAGCTAACGTAAACAATGCCGCTTGCGGACAGGCCAACGGTTTTGCTACCGTATCGCCTGCTGCTGGTACGGCTCCTTATAGCTATGCTTGGAGCAACGGTGCCAATACGGCTACTGCCAACAACTTGGTTGCAGGTACTTACTTTGTAACCGTAACCGATGCCAATGGTTGCTCTGAGGTTGCTACCGTAAGCGTGGACAACTTCAACGGCCCGGCCGTAACCCTCGGCAATGTGGTTGATGTAACTTGCGCCAACGGCAGTACCGGTTCTGTAACCGTGGCCGTAACTGGTGGTGTGGGTCCTTACACTTACTTGTGGAGCAATGGCGATGCCACGGCTGCCATCAGTGGTGTAGCTGCCGGTACTTATACCGTAACGGTAACGGATGCCAACGGTTGCCAAGCTTCTTTGGCCGCCATCGTGGGCACTCCTACCGCCCTTGATGTGATTGTGGATGCTACCCAAGTAAGCTGTAACAATGCCAACAACGGTGCTGTAACCGTTCGCGTGAGCGGTGGCACGGCTCCTTATGGCTTTGCTTGGAGCAACGGTGCAAGCTCACAAAACTTGGTAAGCTTGGCCCCGGGCACTTATACAGTGACCGTAACGGATGCCAACGGTTGTGGTGCTTCTACGCCTGCTGAGATTACCCAGCCGAACGTATTGGCCATCACCAACAACACTACCGATGTAAATTGTGCTGGCGGAAACACTGGTGCTATCGACATCACTGTAACTGGTGGTACCGCTCCTTACACGTATGCTTGGAGCAACGGTGCCGTAACCGCTGATTTGACAGCTCTGGAAGCTGGCCTTTACAGCGTAACCGTAACCGATGCCAACGGCTGTACCGCTAGCGCCGCCATCAGCGTGAACACTTTGAACACCTTGGTATTGAACATGGCTGCTACCAACGCCACTTGCGGACAAAGCAACGGTATTGCTACCGTAAGCGTTAGCGGTGGTTCTGGTACGTTCACCTACAGCTGGGGCACTGGCAACACGGCCAGCATCAACAACTTGGTGCCAGGCGTATATACCGTAACCGTAACCGACGTTACCAATGGCTGTACGGCTACTTCTAGCGTGCCAGTGAGCGGTTCGTCCGATATCGCAGTAACCAATGCTACCGTGGATGTACAATGTGGCACGGGTGCTAGCGGCTCCATCACCTTGGGTGTAAGCGGCGGTACCGCTCCTTATACTTATGCTTGGAGCACGCCGCAAGGTTCTGGCAACAGTGCCACCGGCTTGGCCGCTGGTACTTACTATGCTACCGTAACCGATGCTGCTGGTTGTCAAGAAGTATTGATCTTGCAAGTAGATGAAATAAACGTATTGCGTGTTCTCTCTAACGTTACCGATGCCGCTTGCGAACAAAGCAACGGTGCCGTTAGCTTGGTGGTAACAGGTGGTACTGCTCCTTATGCCTATGCTTGGAGCAACGGTGCCAACACTGGCAACTTGACTGGCCTTACTGCCGGAATCTACTTTGCTACCGTAACCGATGCCAACGGATGCTCGCAAGGAGTAACCGTAACCGTAGGTAACGTAAACGGCCCGAGCATTGTGGTTGACAACGTAGTGAACCCAACTTGCGCCAATGGCAGCACGGGTGAGGTAAACATCTCCGTAACTGGCGGTGTGGCCCCTTACACCTACCTGTGGAGCA
>CAYYZT010000225.1:0-5950 GCA_964476015.1 uncultured Chitinophaga sp. | reverse complement strand
ACGGATACGCTTGTACTTGCCGCAGTAGCACTCATAATCCTTCACCGGGCCGAAAATGCGCTCGCAGAAAAGGCCGTCGCGCTCGGGCTTATAAGTACGGTAGTTGATGGTTTCGGGCTTCAACACCTCACCATAAGAGCGCTCCAGGATACTATCGGGAGACGACAGGCTAATGATGATTTTGTTGAAGGTATTAGTTGCTTTCTTATCCTTTACTAAAGGCATATCAACTCCTTTAAAATGAGGTTAACCTAAAAATTAATCAAAACTGAGCTCCAAGCCCAAACCACGCAGCTCGTGTACCAACACGTTGAATGATTCAGGTATGCCCGGCCGCGGCAGGTTGTCACCCTTCACGATGGCCTCGTAAGCCTTGGCACGGCCCACAATGTCATCCGATTTGATGGTAAGCAACTCCTGCAAGATGTTGGCCGCACCGTAAGCTTCCAGTGCCCATACTTCCATCTCACCCAAACGCTGGCCACCGAACTGGGCCTTACCGCCAAGCGGCTGCTGGGTAATAAGCGAGTACGGACCGATGGAACGGGCGTGCATCTTGTCGTCAACCATGTGTGCCAGTTTAAGCATGTAGATAACGCCTACGGTTGCCTTCTGGTGGAAACGGTCGCCGGTTTCGCCGTCGTATAGGTAGGTTTGGCCGTATGATGGCAAACCAGCCTTCTGGATTTCGTCTTCGATTTGCTCCAAGGTGGCACCGTCGAAAATCGGGGTACCATACTTTTTGCCCATCTTCAAGCCGGCCCAGCCCAGTACGGTTTCGTAAATCTGGCCAAGGTTCATCCTCGAAGGTACGCCCAACGGGTTCAACACAATGTCAACCGGGGTTCCGTCTTCCAAGAACGGCATGTCCTCGTCGCGAACGATACGGGCTACGATACCCTTGTTACCGTGGCGACCTGCCAATTTATCACCTACTTTAAGCTTGCGCTTCTTGGCCAAGTACACTTTTGCCAGTTTCAACACACCTGCTGGCAACTCGTCGCCGATGCTGATGTTGAATTTCTCGCGCTTGTAGCGGCCCACTTCTTCGCTAAGGCGCAGTTTGAAGTTGTGCAACACCGTTTTTACTTGGGTGTTCACATCGTCATCCTTCGTCCAGCCGGCTAGGTCGATGTTTTCGTACTCTAGGTCTTTCAGAAGCTTTTGGCTAAACTTAACGCCTTTGGGCACAATCTCTTCCTTGTACAAGTTGAGTACACCGGCAGAGGTTTTGTCCTTCAACACTTTCGAAAGCTTGTCAACCAACGTATCGATGATAACCTCTTTGGCTTTCTTGTGGTCGGTATCCAGTTTTTCCAGCGCAACCTTTTCACGGGTCTTGGCGGTTTTGTCCTTCTTGGCGCGGGCAAACAGTTTTTTGTCGATAACCACGCCTTTGGTGCTGGGGGGTGCTTTCAAGCTCGCATCCTTCACGTCGCCGGCCTTGTCGCCGAAGATGGCCCTTAGGAGCTTCTCTTCAGGGGTCGGGTCGGTTTCGCCCTTAGGGGTGATTTTACCGATAAGGATGTCGCCTTCCTTGATGTGGGCACCGATACGGATGATACCGTTCTCGTCCAAATCCTTGGTGGCATCCTCGCTCACGTTCGGGATATCCGGGGTCAGTTCTTCCTCGCCCAGTTTGGTATCGCGCACTTCCAGTTCATATTCTTCAATGTGAACGGAGGTGAAGATATCTTCTTTAACCACGCGCTCCGAAAGCACGATAGCATCCTCGAAGTTGTAACCTTTCCAAGGCATGAAGGCCACTTTCATGTTGCGGCCCAGTGCCAGCTCGCCCTTGTCGGTAGCATAGCCTTCGCATAGCAATTGTCCTTGCTTCACGCGTTGGCCCTTGCGCACGATGGGCTTCAGGTTGATACAGGTGCCTTGGTTGGTTTTTTTGAACTTGGTGAGGTTGTACGTTTTCGTGCTGCTCACAAAGCTCAACAAATCCTCGTCAGGGGTAGAGTCGTATTTTACTACCACTCGCTCGGCATCCACGTATTCCACAACCCCGTCGCGCTCGGCGTTCAACAGCAGGCGAGAGTCCGTAGCCACTACTTTTTCCAAGCCGGTACCCACGATAGGTGCCTGCGGAATCAATAGCGGTACTGCCTGGCGTTGCATGTTCGAGCCCATCAAGGCACGGTTAGCGTCATCGTTTTCCAAGAAAGGAATCAACGAAGCCGATACGCCCACAATTTGGTTGGGGGCTATATCCATGTATTGCAGCTCGGCCGGTTGCGAAATCGGGAAGTCGCCATGGTGGCGGCTCTTGATACGGTCGCTCTGGAAATTGCCTTGCTTGTCGATAATGGCGTTTGCCTGTGCGATAACGTTGGTATCTTCCTCTTCCGCGCTCAGGTAGCGGCTGTTGTCCACCTCTACCACACCATCAATTACAGGGCGGTACGGGGTTTCTATAAAGCCCATGCGGTTCACTTTGGCGTGAACGCAAAGCGTCGAAATCAAACCGATGTTCGGGCCTTCCGGCGTTTCGATGGTACACAGGCGGCCGTAGTGGCTATAGTGTACGTCCCTTACCTCGAAGCCCGCGCGCTCACGGCTCAAACCGCCTGGCCCTAGGGCCGAGATACGGCGTTTGTGCGTGATTTCCGACAGCGGGTTGGTTTGATCCATGAACTGCGACAACTGGCTGGTGCCGAAGAACGAGTTGATAACGGAAGAAAGCGTTCTTGCGTTGATCAAGTCGATTGGCGTAAACACCTCGTTGTCTCGCACGTTCATACGTTCGCGGATGGTACGGGCCATACGGGCCAAACCTACGCCGAACTGGGCAAACAACTGCTCGCCCACGGTGCGCACGCGGCGGTTGCTCAAGTGGTCAATATCGTCCACCTCGGCTTTGCTGTTTATCAGGCGAACCAGATATTTCACAATCTCGATGATGTCTTCCTTGGTCAAAACCTTGGTCTCATCAGACGTGTTCAGCAATAGTTTTTTATTGATTTTATAACGGCCCACTTCGCCGAGGTCGTAGCGTTTGTCGCTAAAGAACAGCTTTTCGATGATGCCGCGGGCGGTCTCGTCGTCCGGCGGATCGCTGCCGCGTAATTGGCGGTAGATGTGCTGTACGGCTTCCAGCTCAGAGTTTGAAGTATCCTTTTGGAGCGTGTTGTAGATGATGGAGTAATCGGCGCTCATCTCTTCCTTTTGGAGGATTACGCTGTCGATGTCCATTTCCATGATTTGGCGGATGTTGTCCTCGTTAAGGATGGTATCGCGCTCCAAAATCACCTCGTTACGCTCGATGGAAACCACCTCGCCGGTGTCCTCGTCCACAAAGTCTTCTACCCAGCTACGCAAAACCCTTGCGGCAAGCTTGCGGCCTACCAAGGTCTTCACGTTTTTGCTGTTCACCTTTACCTCGTCGGCAAGGCCAAACAGTTGCAGGATGTCTTTATCGTTGTCGAAACCGATGGCGCGCAACAGCGTGGTAACCGGGAATTTCTTCTTACGGTCGATGTAGGCATACATCACGTTGTTGATGTCCGTGGCAAACTCCATCCAAGCACCCTTAAACGGGATTACCCGAGCGGAATATATCTTGGTTCCGTTCGGGTGGAAGCTTTGGCCGAAGAACACGCCCGGTGAGCGGTGCAACTGGCTTACGATGATCCTTTCGGCGCCGTTCACTATGAAGGTGCCTTTGGGGGTCATGTAAGGTATATTGCCGAGGAATACGTCTTGCACGATGGTCTCGAAATCCACGTGCTCCTCGTCGTTACAAGACAGGCGCAGCTTGGCTTTCAGCGGCAAGGCGTAGGTCAGGCCCCGGTCGATACATTCCTCCATCGTGTAGCGCGGAGGGTCGATAAAGTAGTCTAAGAACTCCAGGACGAAGATGTTCCGGGCGTCGCTTATTGGAAAGTTTTCTTGGAATACATTATATAGTCCTTCACCTTTCCGGTTTTCAGCCGTCGTTTCCAGTTGGAAGAAGTCTTTGAAACTCTTCAACTGGATCTCCAGCAAATCAGGATAGTCGGAGTGTTTGGTGATACGTCCAAAATTCACCCGTTCCTGAGCATTTTGCGATTGAGCCATAAATAAAAATATGCTTTTAGATATACAACGAATAGGTTTAGTGTGGACACACTAAACCCATTGACTTGTTGGATGCGCGCGGGGCGCATCAGGCCTTACTTGATTTCTACTTCGGCACCGGCTTCTGCAAGCTTGGCTTTCAGAGCATCGGCGTCGTCTTTCGAAGTACCTTCTTTCAAAGGCTTCGGAGCAGCGTCAACCAAATCTTTAGCTTCTTTCAAGCCTAGACCGGTCAATTCCTTAACCAGCTTCACAACGGCCAATTTATTGGCACCGGCTGATTTCAGGATTACGTCGAAAGAGGTTTTAGCAGCAACTTCCTCGCCACCGCCAGCGGCAGGGGCAGCAACAGCCACGGCAGCAGCAGCAGGCTCGATACCGTATTGGTCTTTCAAGATAGCAGCAAGCTCGTTAACTTCTTTAACTGTAAGGTTTACTAATTGTTCGGCAATTGAATTTAAATCCGCCATTTCACTGAGTTTTGAAAAGGGTTATGGTAAATATTAATGGTAATGCTCGTTAAAAAGTTCAGATTATTCAGGGCGATCCTGAAGGGTCTTAACCAATCCAGCAATCTTGTTGCCGGCGCTACCTTGCAAAGCAGAGATAACGTTTTTGGCAGGAGATTGCAACAGACCGATAACTTCGCCGATAAGCTCGTTCTTGGTCTTGATTTTGGTAAGGGTCTCCAGTTGGTTGTCGCCTAGGAACACATCCGTGCCGCCGATGATGGCAGCCTTAAGCGCAGGCTTGGTGCCTTTCTTGCGGAAATCAAGGATCAACTTGGCCGGTGCCTTCATGTCTTCAGAGATGAAGATGGCGGTTGGCCCGTGAAGGGCTTCGGTAACGCTGCTCAAGTCAGTTTTCTGAGCCTGAAGCGCTTTGGAGATGAAGGTATTCTTAGCTACCTTGAGCTGGATACCTTTGTGGAAGCACAGACGGCGCAGGTTGCTCACCTGGGCGGCGTTCAAGCCAGAAGCGTCGGCAAGGTAATAGTTTTGCTCGCCGCCGAATAGCTCGATCAACTCGTCTATGATCTGTTGTTTGTCTTCGCGTTTCATAACTAGATTAAACCGTTACTTGTTTAGCGTCAATTTTAATTCCCGGGCTCATGGTGCTGGCCATGGTGATGCTCTTGATGTACGTGCCTTTGGCAGAAGAGGGCTTCAGCTTGGCAAGCGTGTTCAAAAACTCGCGGGCGTTTTCTTCAATCTGTGCAGGGGTAAACGATACGCGGCCGATGGAGCTGTGGATGATACCGAACTTGTCCACCTTAAACGCGATTTTACCTTTCTTCACTTCCTTTACTGCCTGGCCCACATCGTTGGTAACGGTACCACTCTTGGGGTTTGGCATCAGGTTGCGCGGGCCAAGGATACGGCCCAAGCGGGCAATCTTCGGCATCACGCTGGGCGTGGCGATGATTACGTCCACGTCGGTCCAGCCGGCAAGGATTTTTTCAGAATAGTCGTCCAGACCAACAAAATCGGCACCGGCGGCTTTGGCTTCCTCCTCTTTGTCGGGAGTGCAAAGCACCAATACTTTTTTGTCTTTGCCGGTACCGGCAGGAAGCGACACCGTACCGCGTACAGCCTGGTCGGCTTTGCGGGGGTCCACTCCAAGGTTCACGTGCAAGTCAACAGAGGCGTTAAATTTCAGCTTGGTCAAGTCTTTGATCAAAGCTGAAGCCTCTGCGATGGTATAAAACTTGGTTTTATCCACCTTCCCCTGCACTCCCTTACGTTGTTTTGTGAGTTTCACTTTATGGGGTTTTAATAATTACGTATCAGTTCTTTTCCCAAGGCGGGGTGCCCTTCACGGTCATGCCCATGCTGCGGGCCGAGCCAGCTACCATTTTCATGGCGCTTTCCAGCGTAAAGCAGTT
>CAYYZT010000224.1:0-5954 GCA_964476015.1 uncultured Chitinophaga sp. | reverse complement strand
CGGGCAAAAGCACGCTTTTGCACATCCTTGGCACGCTCGACCAGCCCGATAGCGGCCAGCTTTTCATCAACAACGAGGAAATAAGCCAGCTCAAGGGCAAGGCGTTGGCCAAGTTCCGCAACAGGCATATCGGTTTCGTGTTCCAGTTTCACCACCTGCTGCCGGAGTTTACGGCGTTGGAGAACGTTTGCATTCCGGCCTATCTGGCCAAGGTATCGCAAGCCGAGGCAGAGGCCAAGGCCCTCCGTTTGCTGGATATGCTGGGCTTGGTGGAGCGGGCCACACACAAGCCGCAGGAGCTTTCCGGCGGCGAGCAGCAGCGCGTGGCCGTGGCACGGGCCCTCATCAACAATCCTTCCATAGTATTGGCCGACGAGCCGAGCGGCAACCTGGACAGCGATAATAGCCGCGACCTGCACCAGCTCTTTTTCCGCCTGCGCGACGAGCTGGGCCAAACCTTTATCATCGTTACCCACAACCGCGACCTGGCCGATATGGCCGACCGTAAACTGGTAATGAAGGATGGGTTGATGGTGTAGTGTTCGCTAACCCTCATCGTAATTATGCGGTCAGACAGCTTTTTCGCTGTCCGACCGCTATTTGGGTCGGGAACATGATATGGGGACTGCCTTAATACGTGTTGCGATTTAATCTTTCTGGCTTCGGCACTGCCATAATGGTCCAACGACAATCCCCTAGTCCTCGTTTCCAACGAGGATTCCATAATTGCGAGCTTCCAGCTCGCCACGTACTAGGTATTATGTATGGAGCCGAAGGCTCAAAGTTACCTACATCCGCGCTGGAAGCGCGGACGAGTTCATCTGGTCCTCGTTTTCAACGAGGACCTAGGTGTCTGCGAGCTTTCAGCTCGCCCCGCAACACCATACATAGTGTTTTCAACCCAAATGCTTCATCGCCTCGCGCTGGCTTAGGGAGTGTAGCGGCGTTTCGGCCACGAAGCGCTGTACGGCCTGCGGGTCGGTATAGGCATATTGCCGCAGCGCCCACCCGATGCCCTTGCGGATGAAGAACTCCTTGCTGCCCGCCCGCATACGGCAGTAGCGGAACAGCCGTTCGGCATCCGTGTCTTTTTTATAGCCCAGTTGGTACAGTATGGCCACCCGTTGCAGCCAAAAATTGTCGCTGTTTATCCAGCGTTCGGCATGTTCGGGTATCAGTTCGGGGTGCTTTTTAAAGAGCGGCCCTGCGAGGTGCGCCGCAATGGTGTCCACGGTATCCCACCAGCTGTTGGTGGTGGTCAGTTCCTCCATCAGGGCCACGTGCCCGGGCTGGAGCTGCTTCTGGAATTTGCGAAAGATTTCCACGGCACAATAATGGCACTCGCGGTAGGGTTGACTCCATAGGTCCTTAACCACGTCTTCCAGTTGGCTGATGTGCGGTAGGCCGTAATGCTTGAGAAAAGCCCTGAATATCTCGCGCCGCTGCGGGGTTTTGATGCCGTAAAACTCGAATCGGTCTTTCATGTACCGCTTCATCGGCCCGGCGTTGGCGGGGTTGGCTTCGGCCTCGAAGGCTTCTATCAAGGGCTGGGTATAGGGGTGCATGGGAAGTTACGGGTTACGAGTTACGCCCTTCGGCTACGCTCAGGGTGACATTGGTTACGGGTTGGGAAATTTAAAATTCAAGATTGAAAATTAAAAATTGGGGGTCGTTCTTAGGGTTCCGTCTTGTGAGGAAGTGGTTTTAGCTTGAACGTTTCCACAAAGCGATTTCTTAGGTCTGTTTTGGCGGTGCTCGCCCACAGCGTGGACCATAGGCCAAAAAGTATCGATGCGATTCCAACGGCAAGCATTTCCCAGTCTTTGTGAAAACTTGAGGATGGATGTAGCAGGGTTTCGACTCCTTTGTAGCTAAATATCAACCCTGCTAATGAAAAAGGGATAAATATGAGAAGGAAATGAAAGCCTGGCTTTACGCTAAAAGTAATTATTGCCTGCCCGGTTGGGTTTTCCTCAATATGCCCGTTTATTATGGCTTCGGAAGTGGAAGCACCATCCATATAGCCTTGCCACCTAGGCGTTAATCGGAACCGGTTGCCATCTTTTATCTCGCCCGTGAGATTAAGGGAAAAATCCCAGCCTTTGTTTTTTTGGAGCATAGCGATTAAATCAGCTTTAAACTCATCAGCCGATTTTTCGGATTGGTAGTGGTAATGTTCTTTGGCGAAAGATTGTAAGAGGGCTTTCATGCGTTGTTGTTTTTGGCGGGGGTTAATTTAAATACCCTCACAAAACGGTCTTTCAGCAGCTTCTTGCCAAAATATGCCCAAGGCAGTATGATAAGCGAAAACAACAAAAAGCCTGTTGCTACCCATAATGTATCCCAGTGTTTAGCAGATGAACTTTCGGCCAAGGCTACAGTCGCCGAGATAATCCCTCCCGCACCTATAACCATTAAAACGATTGTTATAAGCGGGAAAACATAGTGCGGCGTAACATTGAACAGTATTTGTGCCCTGCCATTTTCGCCAGCGAAAACACAGCCCCTTATTTTGGCTACGGACCTATCCAACCCCGGTGCCTTGATAACGGATAGCTGCCACTTTGGGGTTATTCTAAATTCGTTCTCGTCCGTCATTTCGCCGGTAAGGTTTATGGAGAAATTCCAGCCCTCTGTTTTTTGGAAAAGCAATTTTAGATCGTCGATAAATTCCTCTGCCGGTTTTTCTGACTCGTAATGGAAATTTTCCTTGAAAAGTGGTTTGACCAAAAATTTCATGCCCCGTTTTTGCCTTTTTAATGCTTGCCGCAAATTGCGACATAATTATACCGCAATTGCGGCATTATAGCTCAAAAAGAGCCTGTTTTACGATAAAAATACCTCAAAAAAATGCCGCAATAGCTCAATTTTGAGCTAAAAAAAGCCCTTCGACGGAAATCGAAGGGCCCAACTGCGTTTATGAAAGTATTAAAGACTAGCCATGTAATTACTCAGGTTCCTCACACTGCTATCGAAGCTAAATGCTTCAAATACAACGTAATAGCGTTCTGGGTCAAGGGTTTTGGTATAGGCCATTTTGGCTATTTCCAACCTGCCGCTTTCAAAACTGAATAAGTGCAGCATTTGCAACACCTGTGAGGATGTAAAGTATTGACTGGCAATGGCTTGTGAAGCTATCTGTTTCTTGGTGCTATCGAACGGCCTGCTACGGATGGCGTTCAGCAGGTCGGCAAAGGCGGCATCGTGCATTGGGTACACCATAGGTGGTTGATGCACAGGGTATTGTACTGGGTGTCCCTCCACCGGATAGCCTACGGGATAAGCGCAAATCACGCCACCGCCTACGTTTACGGGTTCGGGGGCCAAGGCTACCATATTGCCCACTTCCAGTTGGTTGTATGGGTTTATAATAGCTTGAACCTCATAGCCATATGGCAAATTTACCGGGCCGTTGTAAATGGTGCGCTGGGTGTTGTAAGGGTTATATGGGTTGGCATACAACGCCACGATGCGCATGTTGTGTACCCCGGCGGGTATCCCGGCCAGTTTGTGGCGGTTAGAGAAAGGGCCGTACTCCACTCCGTTGATATAGACAACGATGGGGGCATTGTCATAAGAAGCGATGTGGAGGCGGGTAGAAGCGTGGGCCTGAAATCCGCTCAGGGCCAAGGTTACAATCAAAGTAGAGAGTAAAAGTAGACGTTTCATAACAACCTCCTGTTTTTATGGTTTGCCCCACCGATAACAACAGGTATGCCAAAGTGCCAAAATTACTTTTTCGTCTTCCTGCTATTTTTCAATCGTTTGATTATTAGCTGTTTATTTTTTGTTTAGCTGTGGTCCATCGTCCGTGGACTATGGACCACGCGGAACCTTTCCGGCTTTTGCAACCTTATATGGGTTGGCCATCTCTAGTATTTATTGGGGTTGTGCCCATCAATTCGTATTTTTATGCACCCAATACCGCCTATGAATATCTTACGCTCGCTTGCATTGTTGCTATTGCTTGGTTTGGCTGCCATCCCGGCCCAAGCTATTGAGGTACAGTTGCGCCACTGCCGCTTTTATGCTCCCGAAATCGGCCCGTACGTGGAGACCGACCTGCTCGTTATCGGTAACAGTATCAAATATATACCCACCGCCAACGGCCAGTACCGCGGCTCGGTGGAGGTAACGCTGGTGTACAAACAAGGTGGTGAAATCAAGGCATTCGATAAATATGTGCTCCATACGGTGGACATTGCCGATACGTCGAAAATATCCGTAGGCATCGTGGATAAGCAGCGTTTCGTGCTGCCCAACGGCAATTACAAGCTGGAAGCCACTTTCAAAGACTTGAACTCTGGTAACGAGAAGCAGCTAACGGAGGATTTGGTAATCAGCCATGACCAAGAAAAGCTACAATTGAGCGACATTAGTTTGGTTGACGAGTATGAACCGAGCAACGACGAGGCCAACAGCTATGTGAAGAGCGGTATATTTATGTCGCCCTATGTAGTTAATTTTTACCACAACGATGTAAACCGCCTGCCGTTTTACGCCGAATTGTACAACCCAGGCGTAGTGCCGAACGACGAGGGATTGCTGGCTACCTATGCCATACACAAGCAAGGTAAAACCAAGCCGGAAGACAAGCTGATTATAACCAAAAAGCTCAAGGCCCAGCCGGTGGTGCCGCTTTTTGCCGAGTTCGATATTGCCGGTTTGGTATCGGGCAATTACGAACTGTTTGTGGAGGTGCGCAACCGCAACAACGAAGTGGTAGCCTCCCGAACCGCTTTTTTTCAACGCATGAAGTTCTTTGCACCGGTGGCTATCGATTCCATTGCAAAGCTTGATATAGAGGGCACTTTTGCCGAACTGTTTACCCAAGAGGAATTGGTGTACCAACTACGCTCTATGTTGCCCATGGCCACTGTGGCGGAGGCCGGAGCCATCAAAAAAACGATTAAGAACGGTGATTTGACCACGATGCAACGCGTGTTTCTTAACTTTTGGCTGGCCCGCAACGATGTGGACCCTTTGAGTGCTTGGACCCTCCATGCCGATGTTATCAAGGCCGTGAACTATGAGTTTGGCACCAACAGCATCTATGGTTTTGATACCGATAGAGGCCGGGTGTATTTACAATATGGCCCGCCCAACCAACGCCAAGTGGCCAACAGGGAGCCGGGCACGTTGCCTTACGAGGTTTGGCATTACTATGATAAAGTGGATGCCCTGGGCGTGCGCCAAGGCAACGTAAAGTTTATATTCTATGCGCCCGATTTGGTTACCAACCACTATGTGCTGCTGCACTCCACGGCGGTGAACGAGATGCGCAACGACCAATGGCAGCAGGTTATCCAAAACAATTTTACGGGTGGCAACAGCCCCGTTAACCAAAACAATTCGCAAGACCACTTTGGGGGCCGCTCCAAAGAGCGGTTCGACGAATAACCCGCTATGGACCGATTATCGTACTGGCTCGTTCTTGGTTTTCTGTACCCCGTTTCGCGGCTGCCTTTCGGCATGCTGTATGTGTTGTCCGATTTGCTGTATTATATAGTGTACTACGTGGTGCGCTATCGGCGCAAAGTGGTTTTCCAAAACCTTAGCCGTGCTTTCCCTGAGAAGGATGCGAAGGAGATTGGCCTTGTCGCCAAAAGATTCTACCGCAGCTTTTGCGACATTATTGTGGAGAATATCAAGTTCCTCACCATCAGCGCCTACGAGTTGGAACGGCGGTTCCGTATCATCAATAAAGAGGTGGTTGACGAGCTGTACGAGCAACGTCGCAGTGCTATCACCACCCTCGGCCATATGGGCAACTGGGAAATGGCCGGCCTCAACGCCAGCCATACCGTGGGCCATCACTCGCTGGCCATTTACAAGCCGCTCAAAAACCAGCATTTTGATAAACTGGCCCGTACCATGCGCGCCCGCTTCGGCATGGAGCTGGTGGCCCAAAACCGCATGCGCCACTTGCTGGGCACGCTAGAGCGGGAAGCCTG
>CAYYZT010000223.1:4350-5976 GCA_964476015.1 uncultured Chitinophaga sp. | reverse complement strand
GTTGCGGTATTTTTACCGTAAAAAAGGCCGTTTTTACGATAAATTAAGCTCAAAATATGTCTCAAAATTTCGCAAAATGCCTCAAAACGAAACAAAGATACGCCGTTTTTGTTTGGTGTAAAATAATTTTTAGGTAAGGCTAAAAATTAATGCACTATTTTGGCTACAATCTGAAAACTCCAATCTTGATATTGGGTACTCACTACTTGATACTAAAGTAAGTAACTTTACACTATGCGCCTGCCACAAATACAAGTACCGTCGTTCCTGCTCAACAAATTCGTTGTTACGGCTTTGGTATTCTTGGTATGGCTGGTGTTTTTTGATAGGCACAACCTCATTACCCAATTCAAACTCAAGCAGGAGCTTACTTCCTTGGAAAAGGAGAAGCGTTATTACCAAGACCAAGCCGTGGCGGTGGAAGCCGAGGCCCAAGGGCTTTTTACCAATGCCGAGAAACTGGAAAAATTTGCCCGGGAAGAATACTTCATGAAGAAGGATAACGAGGAAGTATTTGTTATAGTCGAGCAATAGCATTGGCCAACCGCTACTGGGCCACGGGAATAAAACGGTGCTTGCCGAAATACAATTGCCAAAACAAGCTGTCCGCATTGCCGGAATACAATTGGCCGCTATTGTCCTGTATGATATAAAATGTATCTACCACGTAAGTTCGGTAAGAGAGGGTATCATCGTTTAGGGTTACTATATCCAACACATAATCCGCCACTTTTAAAACCTCGGGTTTGGAGTGTTCAACACCGCACCGCCACTGGGCAGCGGCTATTTTGCCTAAGTAGTGGGCCGTGTTTTGTACGTTGGTAGCATCGGTCCCAATCTGCCAAAAGCCATTGGCGCGCTCTAATGTGTAGGAGTTATAATTGGGCAAAGTATAGCGTACTTGCTTCCACTGTGCGGTGTCAGTAGCAAGCAGTGGCCGGGATTCGCCAGTGCAGGCCACTTTAAAATCGAGCACTACGGCCCTGTTTTCTGTCTGCGTTTTCACCTTCCACTCTATGGCCGTGTCTACCCGCCGGGTAATGACGATACCCACTACCAACAGGCCGCACAAAACAAGCAGGGTGATATTGGAAAAGCGGTTTAGCATACCATCAAAACTGGGCAAAAAAAAGCGTAATAAAAAGGGCGTAAACGTTTAGCTAACGTTTACGCCCAGCATATTCCAGTCAGGTATTGATTCTAGTAAATTGATTTTAATCCAAAGTAAAAAAAGAGGCTACCCATGGGGCAGCCTCTCGAAAGAAGTTTGGCAAGTTGGAGATTAGTCCAAGGTGCAAGTGCTAAAACCAGCTACGTTGCCAGCTTCGCAAGAAGCCTCAGCATCGCTTTTCTTAACACCTTCGTAAGTTACAGTCGCGATAACATCGCCAGAAGAATCACGACAAGTACAGGTGTAATCTTTTTTGCAAGAGCTGAAACCTACGGCTCCAACCACTGCAAGCAACAAAATTGCCTTTTTCATTTGTTTTTAATTTAGATGGTTTGTTAATATCACAATACTATAAGTTTTGCTCAATAATCACAAGTGGAAGAAGTGATTTTTTAATAAATGTGCCGCCAATACCTAATACTCCGTATGTTAAAATACATCGTTGTCGAACGAGG
>CAYYZT010000223.1:0-4340 GCA_964476015.1 uncultured Chitinophaga sp. | reverse complement strand
GTTAGATAACGATGTAAAGGAGGGTTTACTTTTGTGCTTTTTTCAACAACCATAGCCCCAGCCCCGCAAAAACTACGTTGGGTATCCAAATACCCAGTATGGGCGGAAGATCGCCGTTGGTGGAGAAAGTCTTTGAAAATTGCCCAAACACGATGTACAGCCCGGCCAAGGCAAACCCCATGGCCAAATGGAAACCCATGCCGCCCCTAACCTTCCGTGAGGCAATGGTTGCGCCTATCAAGGTAAGGATAAGCACCATGAAGCTATCGGCCGTGCGACGGTAAAGTTCAATGTAGTAATATTCCACCCCCTCCTCGCCACGCGCTTCCATTAGGCTTATGTGTTCCTTAAGCTCAGTGGTATTCATTTCCTCCTTGCTGTTGGTGCGCCTAATCAAGTCGCTGGGTTTAAAATTGTAAACCGTGTCCATTATCTTGCCCGCGGCAAATGTTTCCCCCTCGCGCTTAAACTCTCGGATGACGTAATTTTTCACGCTCCATTTGCCCGTGCCGCCATCCCATTGGATGCGGTCGGCGCGCAGCTTATATTCCAGTTTGCCGCCATTGAATATTTCGTAAGTAAACTTATAGCCCGTACTGTCCTTACTGGCATAGTTTTCCATAAAGATGTAATGGCCCTTGGAAACTTGCAGGTGCACGTTTTTTCGGTAGCGGTCGTATTTATGGATGTACTGGTACTCAAACGCCAACCGCTCCTTATTGGCGTTCGGCACGCCGTAGTTATTGCCCCACCATAGCGCAATGGCAATAAGCGATGCCGTTACAAAAAACGGTAACAGCACCCGGTAGTAGCTCATACCGCTGGCCAACATAGCCACTATCTCCGTTCGGTAAGCTAGGCGCGAAGTGAAGAAGATGACCGCTATAAATGTAAAAAGCGGCGTGAGCAGGGCATCTATATAGGGTATAAAATTGAAGTAATAATCGAATACCAAAGTGGTAATGGGCACCTTGTTCTCGATAATGTTGTCCAGCTTTTCCACCAAATCAATCACTATCGCCACCATAGTAAATAGCAGAATGGCGAACAGGAACGTGCCGATGAACTTGCGGGCAATATATATGTCGAGCTTTTTAAACACCCTTATAACCGTTGCATAAATTGTTTGATGGCTCCATCCTTCCAACTGGCAAACGTGCCCGCCACGATGTGTTTCCGTGCCTCGCCCACCATCCAAAGATAGAAGGCTATGTTGTTGATGCTGGCTATCTGTAGCCCCAACAGCTCATTTGCGGCAAACAGGTGGCGCAGGTATGCCTTGCTATGCTTGCGGCTGGTGCTGGCCGGTCCGTGCTCGTCGATAGGGCTGAAGTCAAACTCCCACTTTTTGTTTTTGATATTGATGGTGCCCTGTGTGGTAAACAACATGCCGTTGCGCCCGTTGCGGGTAGGCATCACGCAATCGAACATATCCACGCCCAAGGCGATGCCCTCCAATATATTGGCAGGCGTGCCCACGCCCATTAGGTAGCGGGGCTTGTCGGCGGGCAATATGTCGCACACCAGTTCCGTCATGGCATACATATCTTCTGCTGGTTCACCAACGCTGAGGCCGCCTATGGCATTGCCCGGCATACCCTTACTGGCGATATATTCCGCCGATTGCTTGCGCAAATCGGGGTACACGCTGCCCTGTACAATGGGGAAAAGTGCCTGCTCGTATCCATAGTGTGGTTCCGTCTCGTTGAAACGCTTCACGCACCTATCCAGCCAGCGGTGGGTAAGGTGCATGGAGTTGGTGGCATACTTCAGTTCGCAAGGGTAGGGGGTACACTCGTCGAAGGCCATGATAATGTCCGCGCCTATGGCGCGCTCAATATCCATTACGTGTTCGGGGGTAAAAAGGTGCCTGCTGCCGTCAATGTGCGACTGGAACTTCACGCCTTCTTCGGTTATCTTCCTTCGTTCGGCCAACGAAAACACTTGGTAGCCGCCGCTATCGGTAAGGATGGGCTTATCCCAAGTGTTGAATTTGTGCAACCCGCCCGCTTTTTGCAGGGTTTCCAACCCCGGGCGCAGGTATAGGAGGTAGGTATTGCCGAGGATAACTTGGGCCTTCACCTCCGTTTCCAGCTCTGCGAAATGCACGGCTTTTACGGTGCCCGCCGTGCCCACGGGCATAAAAATGGGCGTTTGGATGGTGCCGTGGCCCGTGGTGAGCTCGCCTGCCCGTGCTTTGCTGCCGGGGTCTTTTGCCTCAATGGTAAATTTCACGCTGTTAATTGGTTAATTTAGGCAAAGTAACGAAACCCCCAACCAATTTGGACATCGGCCTAACCATAATTTATATCCTTGCCGCTTTGCACGGGGGGCTTATGGTGGCCTTAGCAGCCGCATGGATGCTGTACCAGTATGCCCGAAATGGCAAGCCTAAGCTAGGCGAACTGCCGCCCGTATCCATTGTTATCTGCGCCCGAAACGAAGACGAGACCTTGCGGCAAAACCTGCCTTACATCTTCCAGCAGCAGTATCAGGTGTTTGAGGTAATTGTGGTAAACGACGGCTCTACCGACCTCACGGGCAAGGTGCTGGAGGTTTTCCAAAGACGTTACGATAACCTTTGGGTAGTAACTTGTACAGGAGCGGGCAATAAAAAACAGGCGTTGGATGCGGGCATACGGGCCGCAAAGTATGATACCATACTGCTTACCGATGCCGATTGCCGTCCGCAAGGCCCCTATTGGGTTGCGGCCATGGCCAATTGTTTTGACAAGGAAACGGATATTGTGCTCGGTTTTTCTCCTTATTTATCCCAAAAGGGTTTTCTCAACAAGCTCATCCGTTTCGAAACGCTGCATACCGCTTATCTCTATGGCGGCTTTGCTTTGTTGGGATTGCCTTATATGGGGGTGGGAAGAAACTTGGCCTATCGAAAGGAAATTTATTTCAAATCGAACGCCCGTCAAAAATTCAAGGAGACCCTCTCTGGCGACGATGATTTGTTGGTAAATGAAATGGCCCATAGGAGCAACACTAAAATCTGCGGCATTAACGAGGGCATTGTGTGGTCGTCTCCGAAAACTACCTGGCCCGGCTGGTGGCACCAAAAACGAAGGCACCTTAGCGCTGGGGTGCAGTATAATTGGGGCACCAAGGCATTGCTGGGCTTGGTGCATCTGCCAGTGCTGTTGGTTTATGTGCTTATCGTAATATTTATATTGTTGGGAGTCATTGTTAATCCTATCAATTTTTTCTTCGCGGGCATGTTGCTTACCGTGCGGTCGGTATTGCTGTATATAGGGCTGCCAACGCCCGTAAACGTGCTGGAACAGGCATCCCTGTTGCCCTTTGTGTTGATATGTGATTTTCTCTTGTCATTAATTTTGTTTAGCTTGGGGTGTCTTTCGGCAATTAAGGTACGTACATGGACCAACTAACACCCTCGCAACGCTCACAAGAAGATTTGGAATTGGTAAAGCTGGCTGTTGAACACAAAGACCAACAGGCTTTTGCCAAACTGATGCAGCGCTACAAGGACTCCATTTATTTTATGGTGCTCAAAATGGTGCACAACCGCGACGATGCGGAGGATATTACTATCGAGTCGTTCGGCAAGGCATTCAACCGCTTGGATAAGTACGATGCCAAATTTGCCTTCAGCACTTGGCTCTTCAAAATTGCCACCAATAGCTGTATCGATTTCATCCGCAAGAAACGCCTCGAAACTACCAGTATAGACGAGCCTTTCGGCAACGAGGACGGCGAGGAAATGACCATCGACATCAAATCCGACTCGCTAAACCCCGAAGAGAAATTCATGCGCAAGCAGCGTTCCATCTCCGTGCGCGGCACGTTGGAAAAGCTGGACGAGAAGTATAAAGTGCTTATCGAGATGCGCTACTATCAAGAGCTGAGCTACGAGGAAATTGCGCAGGAGCTCAACTTGCCGCTTGGTACGGTTAAGGCCCAGCTTTTCCGCGCGAAGGAATTGCTGTATAAGATGCTGGATAAATCCATCGATAAGATTTAGTCTTTTTCGCTTGCCCTATGCCGTCATGGTTCGACTCCGCTCACCATGACACGCATGGCAATACTATTCTGAGATTTCCCTCTGCCCAATGTTTTTAGATAGGTACGCTTTCAGTAAAACCAGTAAAGGTGGTGTCATGGTGAGCGGAGTCGAACCATGACGGCCTGATGTACAATTATCGCTATTTTCACGACCTTTGCAGCCATGGAACTCACTGGCTTACCGTTGCTTTACCACCATTTCCCTAACCTTACGCCCAAACAAAAGGAGCGTTTCGAGCAGTTGCAAGGGCTATATGCGGAGTGGAACGAGCGCATCAACGTTATTTCCCGAAAGGACATCGAAAACC
>CAYYZT010000222.1:0-6010 GCA_964476015.1 uncultured Chitinophaga sp. | reverse complement strand
GCTACGGAAGCCCGTACCGAACCAGAACAGGTTTTTATACCGCAAGCGCACATATCCGTCCACTTGAAACGGTGCGCCCTTTACGCTACGGAACCAAGCCATCGGCTCCAAGGTAAGCCTCGGGTTGTACTCCCTGCCCAACGGAATTTTACCGCCCACTACAATATAATGGTGCAGCTCGCGCCTAAGGTTGGAAACGGTTACGTCCTCCGAGAAATTCACGTTCATCGGCAAAATGGTGGGCGACGAATAACCTAGATAAAACTTGTCGTAATAATAGTAGATACCCAGCCCGGCGTTCGGCAAGAACTTGGTATTGTTGGCCGAGTTGATCAAGGCATCGTTCGGCTGGTCGAGCAACAACTCGCTGGAGTTGAGGCGATATTGGTTTACCGAGAAACTCAGGCCCAAAGCCACATGGCTCTTGCGCAAAAACTTCGCCCAGTGGAACGGATTGATTTTCCGGAAAGAGATATGGTAAGAAAGCGCACCCGTCAACCCAGTATAAGAAGTCGGGCCAGTCTTATCATTCACTATATGCGCTCCCACGCCGAGGTTGTATTTCGGTATCGGCGTACGGTAAGAGCCACTGAAGGTCTGCGGGGCGCCTTCCATCTTGGTCCACTGGTAGCGGTAAGAGGCGTTTACACTGCCCCTATCCTCAGAGCCAGCAATGGCAGGGTTGAGGATAAAGTTGTGCTCCCTGTACAATGTGTACAGAGGTAATTGTTGGGCAAACGCCGGCGCGGCCAACAACACGGCAATCAGTATGATAAAATTCCTTTTCATGGCAGCCATTATTTTATAATAGTGATAGGTCCGGAAACGCTTTCACTGATGTTGTCCAATTTGATGATGTAATAATAAGTACCCGCTGGCAACGGTTTGCCGTTGAACGTACCATCCCAATCGTTTTGATACGGGCTGGCACTAAACACCTGGTCGCCCCAACGGTTGATGATGATTACCTCGTTATCGGGGAACGTAACCAATTCCCGTATTACCCATACATCGTTCATGCCGTCACCGTTTGGCGTTATGGCGTTCGGGATAAAGAGGTTCGTCTCATCCTTCACAATTATCGACACATACGCCGTATCCTGACAGCCCGTGAACACATCCGTTACCGCTACCAAATAAGTAGTGCTCCTTTCCGGTGTGGCAATCGGGTTGGTGCAATCGTAGCAATCCAATCCGGGCAGTTCCAGCCAAGTGTAGTACACACTATCAATTGGGCTCACCAACGACACCTCGATAGGCACATTTTGGCTGGCATAAATGTACTGCGGCACGTTTGGCACCACGGCCAGTTTCGGCGCATCTATTTCAACGATGTTGAACGTAAGCGATGTGTCGCAGCCATTGGCATCCGTTATCGTTACGGAGTAATTGCCTTCTACCAATCCCGCGGCCACGTTTGTGGTAAGGCTGGCATCGTGGCTCCACGTAAACACATAAGGCTGTACGCCGCTGCTTACTTGTATGGCCGCAACACCGTCTTCATTACTGCAATAGCTGTCTTTGATAATCACGCTATCCACCACCGGCTTATCGATGGCCGGCACGAAGATGCTGAACACCGTATCGCAAGTAGAGGCATCGGTAATGGTTACGGTATAAGTAGCCGATGCCAAACCATTAGCATTCGGGCCGGTCAACAATGGATTGTGAGACCAATCATAATCCAATTGCGGATCGGTAGTGGTCACCGTAAGGCTGATGGCACCGTTTGGTTGGTTACAAAGCGTGGCGGTAATGTCCACCGCCGTTACTTTCGGGCCGCTCCGTTCGCCAACCGTTACGGTAGCAGTGGTATTACAGCCATTCGCATCCGTTACGGTCACGGTATAAGGCCCGGCATTCAAGTTGTTGATGGTGTTGCTGGTAGCATTGGAAGCCAAGGTATTGTCGTTGTTCGACCACTCGTAGTCATACGGCCCGGTTCCGCCCGTGAGGCTCACGGTTACTTGGCCCTTGCCGTTGTTGTTACAATAGGCACTACTATCCACTTTAATATCCAAAAGCAGCTCATCCGGCTCGTTCACGCTCACCAAGTCGATGGCGCGGCAGCCGTTGGCATCCGTTACCGTCACCACATAATTTCCCGGGCAAAGCGCGCCCAGCGTATCGGTAGTGTTGGTGGTATTGGCCCACTGGTAAGCATAGCCCGTGCCCGGCGTGCCGCCGCTGGCCGTTACCCAAGCCTTGCCGTCGCAAGCAGCGAAACAAGTTACATCGCTGCTATCCATTACTATGGTAAGCGCGGTGGCCGGTTCGCTAATGGCGAAGGTATCGCTGATGGTACAGCCGTTGGCATCCGTTACGGTTACGCTTACGGGGCCAGCAGTCAGGTTCAAGGTGCTATCGCCACCACCGAAAGGCACCCCTGCCGACCATTGATAGTTATAGCCTGGGCTTGGCGTGCCGCCCGTTACGGCTACCCAAGCGCGGCCACTGTTGCCACCGAAGCACAGCACATCGCTGCCGCCCATGGTGGTAGCCAACGGTGCCAAAGGTTGGGTAATGGTTACGGTGTCTTCCAAAGTACAGCCGTTGGCATCGGTTATGGTCACGTAATAGTCCCCTGCCAAAAGGTTGGTAATGGTATCGCCAGCACCCGTTTGGGTACCGCCGCTCCAAGCATAGGTGTAGCCACTGGCACCGCCGTTGGCCGTTACCCAAGCCTTACCCGTTGATTCGCCGAAACATTTCACGTTTTGTCCCGTGGTAGACGAAGCCAATGGTGTTGGCTGGGTAATGTTGAACGTAGCCACCGCTTCGCAACCGTTATTGTCCGTTACCGTTACCCGTACAATGCCATGCGATAGTTCTATCACCGTATCGCCGATACCCACAGGCGTACCGCGAGACCAGCTATACGTATAATTACTACCCGCCGCAAGCGTTCCGCCCGAAGCAGTTACCCATGCCCTGCCAGTGGTATCGCCAAAGCAAAGGATGTTCACGCTGTCTTTTACCAGCGTTACCGCCGTGGCAGGCTGCGTAATGGAAACGGTATCGATGATGATACAACCCGTATCATCGGTAACGGTTACATAATAGGTGCCCGCTATCAGGTTTCGCACGGTGTCGCCGTCGCCTACAGGCGTGCCGCCGCTCCATACGTAATCGTAGTTGCCCAAACCGCCCGTTACCGTTACCCATGCACGGCCTGTATTGGCACCAAAGCACAGCACGTTGATGTTATCCATGGTGGTTGCCAATGCGGCAGGCTCCGTAATGGTAACGGTATTGGTAAAGGTACAGCCTTTGGAGTCGGTAATGGTAACACCGTAAGTTCCGGCTACAAGACCAGCTACGGTGTCGCCCAATGCATTGGTTGGCGCACCGCCGCTCCAAGCGTAGGTGTATCCGCCATTACCGCCCGTAGCGGTTATCCACGCGCGGCCACTGTTCTCGCCGAAGCAGCGCACGTTTATGGAGCGGATGGCACCCAATAGCAAATTAGGTTCTTGTATGGTAACATCGCCCTGTTGGGTACAGTTAAATTGATCGGTAACGGTTACCAAATAAATGCCCGGGGCAAGGCCCACGATGGTATCATCGGTCAGGCCCGGCGCACCCGCGCTCCAAGTATAGGTATAGCCGCCGTTGCCACCCGATGCCGTTACCCAAGCACGGCCATCGTTGGCACCGTTACAGGTTACGTTGCTGCTATCCATTACAATTACCAGCGGGGCAGGTTCGGTAATATTTACCGAATCCAGTACCGTACAGCCGTTGGCATCGGTTACGGTAAGGCGGTACATGCCAGCCGTAAGATTGATTATAGTGTCGCCAATGCTTACTGCCGTACCGCCGCTCCAAGCGTAGGTAAACGGCCCGGTGCCGCCCGCTACCGTAGCCCAAGCACGGCCTGTACTTTGTCCGTTACAGGTTACGTTAACGCTGTCAATGGCAACGGTGAGCAAAGCGGGTTCCACAATATCTACCAAATCTATCACCGTACAGCCGTTGGCATCAGTAATGGTAACGCGGTAAACGCCTGCGGCCAAGTCTATAATAGTATCGCCATCGGCACCCGAAGGTGTACCGCCGCTCCAAGTATAGGTATAGGTGGTGGTGCCGCCCGTAACCGTGGCCCAAGCCTTGCCCGTAGTTTGGCCAAAGCACAAAATATTGGTGCTATCCATGGTTACGGCCAATGCCGCCGCAGGTTGGAACACATTGATGCTGTTGGTAGCGGTACAGCCGTTTTGGTCGGTAACGATTACATCGTATTGGCCCGCGATAAGGCCCACAATGGTATCGCCATTGGCACCCGCTTGGGTACCGCCGCTCCAAGTATAAACATAGGCACCCGTGCCGCCTGTTACGCTGGCCCAAACTTTGCCCGTGGCATCGCCAAAGCAAGCCACGTCATCTTTGTATAGATTGATTACCAATTGGTCGGGCTGGGTAATAGTGAAGGTAGCCGTAGCGGTACAGCCATTGGCATCGGTAACGCTGGCGGTGTAAGTACCTGCCACCAAGCCGTTCAAGGTATCGTTCACGGGGCCGCTGGTGGTTCCGGTGCCCGTCCATACCACATTGCTATATGGCGTGGTACCACCGTTTATGGTTACCCAAGCCTTGCCCGTGGCATCCGCAAAGCAAAGCACGTTGGTACTGTCTTTATCCAAAGAGAGCAATTGCGGCTCGGTAATCAGTACACTGTCCACCGCTTGGCAGCCATTGGCATCCGTTACCGTTATCCTGTAGGTGCCCGGCGTTAGGTTGATAATGGTATCCTGCAGGCCGATGGTGATACCGCCGCTCCAAGCGTAGGCGTAGCTGCCGCCGGGGCCGGGGGTGCCGCCCGTAGCCGTTACCCAGGCCTTGCCATTGTTTTGGCCGAAGCAAAGCACGTTGTTGCTATCCATTACCAAGGTAACGGCAGTGGCCGGTTGGGTAATGGTCACCGAATCGATAGCTTGGCAGTTGTTGTCGTCCGTTACGGTTACGTAGTAAACGCCTGGGGTTAAAGTAGTAATGGTGTCGCCGTTGCCAGTGGGCGTGCCGCCGCTCCAAACATAGGTATAGCCCGGCGAACCGCCTGTAGCCGTTACCCAAGCCTTGCCGTTATCGCCACCAAAACACAGTACGTTGATGCTGTCGTGTGCCAATACCAGTTGGCTGGGTTGGAGTATGCTGATGGAATTGACGGCAGTACAACTGCTATCGTCCGTAATGGTAACGGTATAGGTAAGCGCGGCCACGTTGATGATGGTATCGCCGTTCGGGCCGCTAGTGGTAGCGCCCGAAGGAGTCCATACAAACGAATAGTTGCCACTGCCGCCCACGCCCGTGGCCCAAGCCTTGCCATCGCTGCCGCCGAAACAGCTCACGCTATCGGCAGCCAAGGTAACGCCCAAAGCGGTTGGTTCGGTAATAATGAAGGAGTCAACCGCCACGCAGCCCCTGCCGTCGGTAACCGTTACACGGTACGTACCGGCCAAAAGGTTGGCAATGGTATCGCCGGGGGCCAATATCACGCCACCGCTCCAAGCGATGGTATAAGGGGTCGGGTTGCCCGGCGTACCGCCGCTGATGGTTACCCAAGCCTTGCCCGTAGCATTGCCAAAACAGTTTACGTTGAGACTGTCCTTGTCGATTACGATGGCCGGAGGATCGTTCAGGGTAATAGTATCGTTGATGGTACAGTTCCTGCTATCGGAAATGGTAACGATGTAAACGCCCGCCCCTGCACCGGTTACAGTGTTGGAGTTGGTGCCCACGGTGTTGCCATCCAAGGTCCAGCTATAATTGTAACCAGGGTTAGGCGTACCGCCGCTGGCGGTAACGGTTACGGAAGAACCAGCAGTGCCGCCGTTACAGCTCGGGTCGGTGCCCGTGATGGTGCTGGTCAACTGGGCAGGCTCGATGATGTCTATGGTATCGTAACCAAAGCAACCATTGATTTCAACGATTACCGTATAGGTGCCCGCAGTAAGGTTGCCGATGGTAGCCGTGTTGCCGCCGAAAGGCGCACCGTTCAACTGCCAAGCAT
>CAYYZT010000221.1:0-6015 GCA_964476015.1 uncultured Chitinophaga sp. | reverse complement strand
GAATTTGAAGCTGTAGTTTTTGTCGGCTTCCAACGGTACCAAGTAGCCGGTTTTGCCACCCATCGAGTCTGCATAAACCAACTTAGGAATGCCATCTGTAATGTCGTACACCTCTACGCGAACGCCTTCCAGCGGATGTTGCTCGGTAGAGTCGATGCGCTGGATGATTTCGCCGCTAAGGGCCAAAGTAGGTTTATAGGTGTTCTCGGCCTTGAAGATATCGTCGCAGCAAGTCTCGCTCTTGTCGCCGATAATACCTACACGGTTCGATACGAAGTAGAAGGCTTTTTTGTCCTCGCCCACGGTATAACCCATGTCGTCGGCAGGCGAGTTGAGCGGACTGCCCAAGTTCACCGGCTCGGAAAACTTGTTATCAGCACTTAAATCGGCAGAGTAGTTATCGAAACCACCGAAACCAATACGTCCGTTGGAGCTGAAATACAATTGGTTTTTGCGTGGGTTGAAGTTCGGGGTAATCTCGTCCCACTCGGTATTGATGGCTTCCAAATTAGCAGCAGTACCAGCAATGCCCGTGTGCTTCACCTCTACTTTGTAAATGTCGTAGCCGCCTTTGCCACCGCCACGGTTGCTGCTAAAATACAGCACGTCGGCGTTGTTCTCGGTTTTGGCCACGGACGGGTGCGTGTTGTCGCTGCCCTCGGCGTTTACGCTAGTGCCCAAAGCTTTAGGCTTGCTCCAAACACCTTTGTCGTCTTTGGTAGAAACGTAGATTTTGCAAGTAACCTGGTTTTCGGCAACAGCATCGCAAATAGTGAGGTAAACACGCTTGCCGTCTTCGGACACCGAAGCGTTGCCAGAGTGCTTGCCAGCAACGTTAAGCGGCTGCTGCAATGGCTGCACGTTGCCCCAAGAATTACCCGTTAAGGTAGCGGTGTATGCGTGCGAGTACATTTTGCCCGGAACATTGAGGCCGCTATTTAGCAGGGAGTCATCGTTCAGCGAGGAAAAGTACAAAGTGGTGCCTACCACGCGCGGGGAATATTCGGTTTTGTTGCGGTTGATAGGGGCACTCAAATGCTGCACTTTGTAAGTTACCGGCTGGGCAGCAATGGCCCAAGCACACGCATCGGCTTGCAATTGGGCAAACTTGAGCTTGCCTTTATCGCCCGTGCCCGATTTTTCGCTCACAAAAGCATCGAAAGCCGTTTTTGCCTCGGCATACTTGCCGTTCATCTGCAACATAAGGCCGTAGTAATATTGTGCCTCCGGATACTTGGCGGCATCGTTGTCCAATACCACTTTGTAGCCAGCCTCGGCCGCCTTGTAATCGCGGGCCAAACGGTAAGATTCGGCAAGCTTGTAAAGCACTTTCAGGTCTTCCGGTTTCTTGGCGTTCAAGCCTTGGTACAAACCTTGGGCATCATAATAATTACCCGCTTCCAAATGCTTCTCGGCGTATTTAACCTTGTGCTTGTAAGGCAGCTTTACGGTATCGGCACCCGAAGGCGCACCGGTACCGTTATCTTGTGCCATCGTGGTTCCGATGGAGGCACAAAATACGGTGAGCGCAAAAAATATCCGCTTCATGGTTAGTGTAGTGTGGTAGTTAACTTAATGTGCCGTGCGCCAATTAGAAGCGCGGGCAGTATAATGCAGGGTTTACTTCCGGCAGCGGAATGTAGCGCCCGATGTACATCAATGAAATTTCCACCGCGCCAACATTCTTGCTGGTTTCGATGCGGTTCAACGAAGAGGCGTTGATGTCATAGCTCACTCCCATACGGAAGCCCTTGAAATCGGCACCCAAGTAAGGAATCACGGCATCCTTCACACGATAGTAAGCTCCGGCCATCAAAACAAAATCCTTGTTTATGTCAATGGCACCGGAAAGGCCCAAGTTGGTTTCCTGTGCTTTGGCTTGGTTCTGGTAGATGATAGACGGCAATAGGCTGAACCGTTTGGCCACGCGGATATCGCTACCGAAAGTGGCAGTGATGCGGCGCATATTGTCTTCCTCGTTGGAGTTAAAGGTGTTGTACGGGGTAATCAGGTTGTAAGCCGCCACACCGAAATGCATGTAGAAACGCTCACTGATTTTAGAACTCCAGCCCAAGCCAGTGCTCAAGTCGAAGTTTGTGGTGGCGTTGCCGAAGTTCTCTTGTGTAGGCAAGCTCGGGTCGAAAGTATAATTGTCGCCCAACATGGTGCTGAAATTCATGCCGGCCATGTCCAACTTGCGTTGGTTAAAGCCCGCTTGAAAGCCCAAAGACAAGGCATGGTTGTTATCCGCGCCGAAACCTTTGTGATAGGCACCACTCACCACTACTTGTATACGGTTTAGCACACCGCCACCGGTACGGTCGTTTACCACGAAGCCTCCCACACCGAATGCGTCGCCGTTCTTCAAACGGATGGGCATATCAAACGATACCATCGGCGTGGAGAACGCGGTACGGCCATTGATGGCACCGAACCACTGGTTGCGGTAGATAACCCCTGCGCGAAACGTGCCGTTTATCTTACCCGTAAGGGCAGGATTGAGCAGCAACGGCGCATTATAGAACTGGGAGAAGTGAACGTCTTGCGCGGCAAGCCTTCCACCGATACCCAACAATATTATTAAGCAGACAAGCCTATTGAATTTCATGGCTATATTTTTATCGTATTAAGAGGAAATCACCGGAATAATTCACCGTGCTGCCATCAGGCATTTGGAACACAGCCTGATAGATGTAAGTATCCATCGGCTGCTTTTTGTCCTTATAGGTGCCGTCCCAGTTATTGGCTTCGTAAATCAATTGGCCCCAGCGGTTGAAAATCTTCAGCTCAACCAAGTCAATGGCAGGGCTGTGGTGGATAGTGAACACATCGTTCGCACCATCGCCGTTCGGCGTAAAACCGTCAGGGATAGCCACCAAGTTGAAGTCAACGGTAACCAAAACCGTGTCAAGGGCGGTACAGCCATTGGCGTCCGTGCCGGTAACGATGTAGGTAGTGGTTTCGGTTGGGGTAGCGGTTGTAGTGGTTCCCGTAGGGTCAGAAAGGGTTTCGCCCGGGGTCCATTCGTAAGAAACGGTACCCGAACCGCCCGAAGTGGATACCACCTCAAGCAAGGCGCTATACTCCAACGGAATGGTGGTATCGTTGCTGGCTATCAACGTAAGCGCGTCAGGCTCGGTAATGGTCAAACCACTCAAAGTATCGGCGCAATTGTTGGCATCGGTAACGGTTACATTGTAAGTGCCTGCACCCACGCCGGTTAAGTTGGCCGTGGTATCTTGGGCCGAGGAAGACCACTCGAAAGAATAGCCGCTGCCAGCACCGCCAGTCACGTCCAGCTCAATGCTGCCCGTGGCCAAGCCGTTACAAGAAACACCCGAAATATCCGGGGTAATAACCAAAGCATCCGGTTGCTCCACTTGGAAGGTATCCAGTTTGGCGCATTGGTTGTTGTTGTAGTTTACGGTAGCCACATAAGTGCCGCCGCTCAACCCGCCTATGCTGTCGCCGGTTTGGGTAGTACCCGTCCAAGTAATGCTTTGCAGGCCACCCGTTACGTTGGTAACGGTAATCTCGATGGCACCGTTGGCCAAACCGTTGCAAGTAACGTCCACAATGGTGGAATCGATATTGATATCGGGCGTTTGGTTAACGGTAAAGGTATATGGCACGGCCGAACGGTTACAACCCGTAGCGGTATCCGTTACTATAAGCGTGTAATTGCCCGCAGCTATGTTGGTAGCATCAGGGCCTGGGCCAGCAACAGGCGGGTTGTAGGTAAAGGTAAGGTCGGTGCCGTTGCTCACGGTAATGTCGATAGCACCATCGGTACCGCCGAAGCACGTTACATCGGTAATCTGTGTTACCAGTTCGTCTATGCTCGGGTTTTCGTTGCCCAACGCAAATGGTTGTGGTGCAAACACGTTCCAAGTAGGAACCGTCAGACGGGAAAGACCGCCACCCGTGCCAGGCGTAACTGGGCCGATGTTTTCCCATTGCGGCACGTTTTGCCAGTGGGCCACTTCCTTCCAAGCACCATCGGCCACGGCATCAAAATAAACGCTCAAAGCAACGGCATCGGTAGCACCGCCAGCGCGGCCTATCAAGTGGTAGAATTGCGGGTTGATTTCGCAGAAATCCGCTTGGCGGGTGCTGCGGTTGAAACCATCAGTGGTAGCATCCACGTTGGCCAAGCGTACTTCCAGTGTTTGGGCACTGGCAGTAGATGGCGTTACTTCTATAGGACGGTAGCGTACCGTACCTACCGAAGAGCCCGTAGGGTACAGGTACAGCGCACTGTTGGCCATGTTGCGCGACAAACGGCCCGCACCCAAGCTGCTCACAAAACCCGTAGTACGGGTAATGGCAGCAGTAGCCGTATTGGTAACGAACATTTTGAAAGTAGCCGTTGCCAGTTCGCGGTCGTTCAGGGCCAAAACATTGGTAGTGGTAGCATCCAATGTTTGGGTCTTGATACCGGTACCCGTTAAAGTAAGGTTGTAGAACGAGGTTTGGTTGGTACCGGTAATCAATTGATTGGCACCGTAAAGCTCCACCTCGCCTTGGTCGGCTTGGAAACGATCGTTGTTCACCCAATCTTCTTGCACCCTGTACTTGCCAGTGGCACCACCGCTGTTGGCGGTGTCTTGGTTGATAAAGTCTCCCTCTACTATCAAGGTACCTCCGTTATCTAGCAAGCCGTCGTTTTCTACCGAGCCTGTTTTCACGATAACCGTAGCTCCCGGTTTGATCGCAAAACTGGCCCCGTTATTCTTCACTAGCACTTGGGCACTCGCATCGCCAGCCGACCCCAATACAGAGGCAGCCGTGAATAAAGCACCAGCACAAGCCTTTGCCAAGGTATGCCTAGTGATGTTAAAAGTTTTTTGGCTCATGTCCATTGGTTATTAATTGCCAAATCAAATATTTTCCACGCAAGCAGTTGCCTACTTATCGTTTTCATCCTTTATTCTGATATCACCATTGTTAGGGGGCGTTACCTTGTTCTTCGACCTATCTTGGGCATTGCCGTTAGGCGCAACCACCGCATCGTTGGTAGTAGGCTTGTTGGTTTGGTTGCTTTGCCTGTTACCGTTGGTGGTGCTGGGCACAACAATCAAATCATCACTTTTTACCTGTACCCGTTGCGTTTTGCGCACACTATCGGCAGGGGTGAGTTCCCTCTTTTGGCCATGGTCACTAGGCTGTTGTGCAACGGCCCAAGTGGTGGCGGTCGAAAATATAATTACCAGTAGTACTCTCATGGTTATACTTTAAAGCTATTTTACTCAATAACTACCAAGTTCCTGTTGTGTACGTCGCGAGACGCTGGGCTGTTGTTGATGGTGTTGTTAAACAAGCTATCAAAGTTCCATTGTACTTTAATAACGGTACCCACACCTGGAGTAACAGGAATAACGGTGTTCATACTACCACTCCAAACCAAGTTAGCTTCGCCGTTCCAACCGTCGTAGCCGCCTACTTGTGTAGAAAGGCCTCGTCCGTTAACCGCTACCCCGTTTACCAAAATGCGGAAATATACATATTGTCCTTCGGTATAGTAAACATTGAAGAAGTCAGAAGCAGGGGTATAGTTACCTGATGCGGAGAAATTAACGATTACCTGTGATTTGGTAGGTGTGAAAGTAACGGTCATACCCGGCATGTCTACAAAACCACCGGATTGGTTCAAATTAATATCAGTAGTACCTACGGCCGAATAGATGTTTGCACCCACTCCGGTAGCACCTGTGGCACCGGTTGGGCCAGCAGGGCCAGCTGCACCGGCAGGGCCTGTGGCACCTGTTGCACCATTGGCACCGGCTGCACCGGCAGGGCCTGTGGCTCCCGTGGCACCATTGGCACCGGCTGCACCGGCAGGGCCTGTGGCTCCCGTGGCTCCGTTGGCACCGGCCGCACCGGCAGGGCCTGTGGCACCTGTTGCACCATTGGCACCGGCCGCACCGGCAGGGCCTGTGGCACCCGTGGCTCCATTGGCCCCAGCTGCACCGGCAGGGCCTGTGGCACCTGTTGCACCATTGGCACCGGCTGCAC
>CAYYZT010000220.1:0-6019 GCA_964476015.1 uncultured Chitinophaga sp. | reverse complement strand
GTGGAAGATGTGGCTGTGGTGGCAGACACCACCCCACCACCGCCGCCGTTTTTCCAAAACAACTTTAACACCGCACCAACCATAGCGGTAGAAGGCTACTATGGCGAGATAGGCTATAACGAAGACGGCACGGTAGATACTACCGCTCCTGTTTTTGTGCCGGAGCCAATTTTCAAGTTTACGCAAGTGTTGCCTTATCGCGTAAAGTTTTCGCAGGATTTCGTGTTGGCACAGGTGGATAACAGCCTTATCATGACCCGGTACGAGCAATATCGCCCCGGTACGCCCGTGTTCAATAACCCGGATTTGAGTGCCACCATCAATCTCGGCATCAGCGATTTGATGGAGGACCATAAGATTACGGGCGGTTTCCGCTTCCCGTTCAACTTCCAGGGTTCGGAGTATTTTATTGCCTACGAAAACCTGAAAAAGCGCATCGACAAGAAGTTTATGTACTATCGCCGGGTGGACAAGCAAAGCTACGATAACAACCAAATACTGCCGTTTATCAACGTGCAGGCACCCGCGGGTAGGCCAGCAAACCTGCCCATAGAGGCCAAGCAGAAAACCAATTACCTTGAGGCGAAGTTTACTTACCCTATTGATGTAACCAAGAGCATCCGTTGGGCGTTGGCTTACAGGAACGATAATTACGTGTACTTGGCCAACGACCGTTTTACGCTAGAACTGCCCAACTATAACGAAAACTGGCTTTTTGCCCGCTTGGAGTATGTGGAAGACCACACCGTAAAAGTAGCGCAGAACCTATACCACGGGGTGCGTTTTAAAGTTTGGGCAGAGATACACAAACAGTTTACCATTGAGCCGGATACTATTTTCAATAGCCTCAAGCTGAAGCTGCCCAATTTTGACAACCGATACTTCGGTGTAGTGGCGGCTGATTTCCGCTATTACCAAAAGCTGCATAAAACCCTTACGTGGGCCAACCGATTGGCGGTGGGCCATTCTTATGGCACCCGCCGCTTGTTGTACTATTTGGGTGGGGTGGATAGCTGGATTGCGCCGCGTTTCGACCAAGGCACACAGGTAAACCAAGATATTAACTGGGCTTACCAAACCGTTGTAACCAACATGCGCGGTTTCGACCAAAACGTACGCAATGGCAATAGCTATGCGGTGCTCAACAGCGAAATAAGGTGGCCGTTGTTCCAATATCTTTTAAAGAAGAACATCCGCTCCGATTTTATTAGAAACTTTATGGTTGTCGGCTTTACCGATATAGGCACGGCTTGGGTTGGCATTAATCCTTTCGATGATGAAAACCCACAGTTTACGGAAACCATTGGCCGAGACCCGGTTACCGTTCGCGTAAACTATTATCGAAACCCGATAGTGGTAGGCTACGGCTTTGGCTTGCGCTCCAGCATACTGGGCTACTACTTGCGCTTTGATGTGGCGTGGGGCAACGACAGTGGCGTAAAAACCGGCCCGAAATACTACTTCTCGCTTACCACGGACTTTTGATTCGCCCTTCGACTACGCTCAGGGTGACATTGCTTGCTTCATCTAAGAATTGTTGTATCACATGTCAGGACTCTATTTAGCATATGCCGATTCGCCTTTGGGGAGAATGCTTTTGACGGCCAATGAAGATGGGCTTACGGAAGTGAAATTCCTTTTTCCCGAAGACGAGATAGTGCCGGAAGTAGAACCATCGCACCCTACGCTGGAGCAAACCAAACAACAGTTGAAAGAGTACTTTGCAGGCGATAGAAAAACCTTCGATTTGCCATTGGCTCCACACGGCTCCGATTTCCAAAAACGAGTATGGCAAGAACTGGTAACTATCCCTTGGGGGCAGACTACCTCCTATCTAAAGATGGCAGATAAGCTTGGCTCGCGGCTCACCATAAGGGCAGTGGGCGGTGCCAATGGCAAAAACCCGATAGCCATCATCATCCCTTGCCATCGCGTTATAGGCGCCAACGGCAACCTTACGGGCTATGCCGGCGGCTTATGGCGCAAGCAGCGGTTGCTGGAACTGGAAGGCATGGCCAACCAGATGAAGATGTTTTAATTTCTAATGGTGTTCTGAGCGTGCTTGAAGGGCACTACTTAATACCAACAATGACTAAAGTCACCGCTGCGCATAACCATCGTCATTAACTTCTGGCGGCATGCTCCCGTACTTTGTATTGTAATCAAAACGAGAGCGTTATGGACCATAATTTGAGTTATAAGGATGTGTTGTTCCGATATTTTTTGATGGCTGCCATGGTAATAACCGGAGGCGTGCTGCACGCTCTACCGGTAATGTTAATGGGGTTGCCGTTTTTCCTCACCGGCATATTGGGGTGGTGCCCTGTTTACACGGTACTGGGCATTAACCATGCAAACAAATCAGGCAAGCATTAATTTTTCATAGCAAGCAGTTGTTGGCAAAAAGAGGCGTCCCCAGCAATGGGGGCGCTTCTTTGTTTTTTGGCATGTGGAGCTGGCACTATTTTTTCGGGCTTATGTAATTCCTAATCCCCAAAAACCGAACGTAATGGACCAATCCCTAAAAAACAAAAAAGTAGCCGTGCTGGTTGATAATGGCTTTGAAGAAGTTGAATTTACCCAACCCATAGAAGCACTGAAGCAAGCCGGGGCCACGGTAGAAGTGGTCTCTCCCCAAAAAGAAAAAGTAAAAGCGTGGGCCAAAACCGACTGGGGCAAAGAGTATGAAGTGGACGTGGTGCTTACCGATGCCGAGGCCAGCAACTATGATGGCCTAGTATTGCCTGGCGGCGTAATGAACCCCGACAAACTGCGCATGAACGAAGAAGCGGTGGCCTTTGCTTCCAAGTTTTTCGAGGAAGGAAAGCCCATAGCCGCCATTTGCCATGCCCCGTGGCTGCTCATAGAAATAGGTGCCGCCGAAGGTCGGACGCTTACTTCTTATCCGTCCTTAAAAAATGACTTGCTTAACGCCGGAGCCGATTGGGTGGATGAAGAGGTGGTAACTGACGAGGGTATCACTACCAGCCGTAATCCGGACGATTTACCAGCCTTTTGCAAAAAGATGGTGGAAGAATTGAAAGAAGGCAAACATGCCCGTCACAATTCCTTATAAGCCTTATTGAAACCTGTTTGTAGAAATGCGGTATTATGCCGCATTTTTTATTTAAGTACCACTATTTTTTTGGTGAGGGTGCTATTGTTATCACAAAGAAGCCTCAGTGTATACACCCCTTGGGGCAAATCAGTTAAATCAAGAATAGCAGATGACCCCACATATTGCTGCCGGAGTACCAATCGGCCTTGCGCATCCCATAGCGATAGCTGTACGGTGCGGGCGGTTTCAAATTTTAAGTATAACGTACTATTCGCAGGATTGGGGTAAATATTTACCTGGAGCGATTCTATATTACCAACGGCCGTGGTATCATCTATCTGCGGCCATACACTTGGGTCCACAAACAAACGCAGGTTATGCAGCAGCATATAATCCAAACCGTTCCACTGGTGTCCGACTTCGTTTGGGTTGATGCCTGCATAATGGTTTACGCGGGGGCGAATAAAGCGGTTGTTTACGCCGTATCCATGCCCGTTTTGGTTAGGATAAGTGGACAGCGGCCCATCAATCGGAGCCTCGTTTAGCATGGAATCGGCCCAGAAATTAATCAGTGGTTTGTGCGTGGCGTAATTAGAAACATCATTCGTATCGCGTAAAGCAATATACAAAAGCGGGTATGCAAACCATTTGTTGGTATCGGCATGCGCTATTAAATGGTCGAGTGTAGCTGGCCCCCAACCCTCCCCTATTGCGGCAAGGGCCATAGTCATATGCAGGTTGTCGGCGGTAAGCAGCGGGGAGGGATTTTTCAGGTTATCCCAAACAGAGGCGTATAGGGTGCTAATATCGGCACTATAGTCCACCGTACCGTTGGATAGATAGCCCAATGCAGCGTTCAAACCTTTGGAGAGCAAGGTAGCATCGTGGCCACGGTCAACATTTTTATTACCACATGCCGGGTTCTTTATAAGCCATCCATCGCGATGTATCCACTCCCCGATAAGCAACGCTTGGCTTACCGCCTCATCGTATAGGTTCATGCCGTTTACCACCACTGCGTCGGGCACAAACTTCTTAACCAAAGCCAGCCCTAACAACACATGGTAAGCTTGGTCTTGGCTCATCTCGTTGGCATAGTTCTGCTCCACGAAATCAGCATCTACAAATCGGTAACCGGGAAAACTATCGGTAAAATCAGCGGGGACATCATCCCGAATAAAAAAACCGTTTCTATCATTAGGCACACCGCACGATGGATTCCAAGTGAAGGATGTTTCCGCCGTTTCGTCAAGCCTAATCAATGCCTTCAGGGCATAATAAAGTTCGTTCAAATTTTCCTGCTCACGGGTTGCATTGCCTGTGTTATACTCTTGATATCGGGCATTGTGCAACAAATGATACTCAGTGGCCAGGACACCCAAATACCAACCTAGCCAAATGGTATTGTCGCTCCACTTCATGCGCTCCAAACCGGGGTTGATATAAGATGCAGGCAGGCTGTACCCCTGCCCATCGCCCACCAGCATATATTGTTCTACCAGTTTATGGCGATACTGCCAGTATTTATCCAAGTTTTGCTCAACACTTTGCCCTAGTAGCGCAGTAATGTTAGCACAAAGCAATAAGAGGAAAAGGATGCAGGATTTCATAGATTCGGGGGTGTTACCAAATATACAAATGCTCCTAGAATAATTTACATCTATTGTGGCGTAGGTGTGGCACCCCAAAAGTTGCTTTAATTACACATACGCCACTACATGCACGATAATTTTTGTTTGCTAGAATCGAGCTATCACTTGGGTTCTGAACGCAAAAACATGCAATGCACCTCATGGCATTTACTTTGCAGAGAAACTGTATCCTAAAACCAAACTTTATGAAATCAACCATTGTTACCCTAGCCCTTATGCTAGGCTTTAGCCTAGCCTCTATGGCCCAAGACGTGCCCAGTGCCGCAAAAGATGCTTTTAAAAAGCAATACCCCAACGCAGAAAGCGTGGACTGGGAGAAAAAAGACAAGGACGGCAAAACCCTTTACATTGCCGAATACAAAATTGGCAAGACAGAGCACCACGCCGTTTACGATGCCAACGGCAAATTGGTAAAACACAAAACCGAGATTGCGCACAGCAGCTTGCCCGGTGCCATCCAAACCAGCCTTAAAAACCAATACAAAGATTACAAGGTTGATGATGCCTACAAAGTGGTGAAGGATGGAAAAACCTTTTACATGGTTAAGCTAGATGGCAAGGAAGACAAAAAAGTGGCTTTCAATGCCGACGGTACCGTAATCAAAGAGCACACCGACTGGGATTAAAGAATAAGTGTTTGACTAACAGCAGCGAAGGCCGTTTCCGTAAAGGGGGCGGCCTTCATTATTTCTATAACACGCAATTAATTATGCAAATGAAAAATCAGCGGGTTATTTGGTTTCAACAATCTCCACTATTTCATATTGCTGCGGTGTCCAGTTAATCAATGCCACAAAAGGGAGATATTCTTCCACTGCTGCCTTGTCGACAAATACTTTACACATGCCAAAACGATAGCGTTCTTGTATATTCCTATTGATGCCACAAATCCAATAACCATCTCCGAAATCCGAATCGACATAATTGCCTTCATACTTGCTACACATATGCCAACCATACGCAAAACACTTTCGATGTACATTTACCTGCTCTTCATCGCCAGTTTATTGTATCCGCATATAACGAATAGCTAAAAAGCAAAAGCCCTTCGTTGAACAAACAACGAAGGGCTTTCGATATAATAATGTGGCGACGACCTACTCTCCCGGATGTTACTCTAGTACCATTGGCGCTAAGTGGCTTAACTTCTCTGTTCGGAATGGGAAGAGGTGGACCCACTTGCTATAGTCACCACAAATTCTTAGATAACTTTAGACATATTGAGAGCAAAATTAAAACCAGCCAAGTTAAAAAATAACCTGCTATGATGATTATTTTTAGAAAGCATACGGGCAATTAGTATTACTCG
>CAYYZT010000219.1:1878-6067 GCA_964476015.1 uncultured Chitinophaga sp. | reverse complement strand
CATCGGCATTGCCCGCACGTTTTATGTATCGGGCCAAATGAACCGTGCCATGTTCCACCCCGACGACCCGCTGGCCCAAAACCGCCCGCTGGACGACCTCACCTACGCCCTCGACCATTTCCAAGTAAAGCTCTTCAAATTGCCCGACCTGATGCAAACCCAAGCGGGCCGGCAATTGGCCAAAGATAGGGTGGCGTTTGTAAGGGAATTTATGGAGCGGATGGCATCAGAATCGGTATTTGCGGAATCTCTTGTCTAAAGCAGAATTTACAGGATTTTAAAATTTCAGAATTAATTTTACGCTATACCTTTCGCTTTGGGAGCATCTAGCACATCCGAGTTCTGCAATCCTCAAATTCTGTAAATTCTGATTCCGACAAAGTAACTGTTAATAACCCACCCATCCGCATGAAACGATTAGTGGCAAGGTTTGGTTAAATTTGGGTATTGGTTGATGGATTGGTTACTAGTTATTAGTTGATTGGTTATTTGGTCTTTCAATTAATGCACCACCAATCAACCAATAACCGATAACCGATCAACCACATGGAAGAAGAGAAGTTGCAGCATAATTATACCGAAGACAACATTCGGTCGCTGGATTGGAAGGAGCATATACGCATGCGCCCTGGTATGTATATCGGCAAGCTGGGCGACGGCTCCGCTTACGACGACGGCATCTATGTGCTGGTAAAGGAAATCATAGACAACTCCATCGACGAGCACGTAATGGGGTTCGGCAAGCGCATCGATATCAAGATAAGCGACAAGAAAGTAACCGTGCGCGACTACGGGCGGGGCATTCCGCTCGGTAAGGTAATCGATTGCGTAAGCAAGATAAACACCGGGGGCAAGTACGATAGCAAGGCTTTCCAGAAGTCGGTGGGCCTAAACGGGGTGGGTACCAAGGCGGTGAACGCCCTGAGCAACCACTTTACGGTGCAATCGGTGCGCGAGGGAAAGTGTAAGGTGGCCGAGTTTGAGCGCGGCGAACTGGTAAACGACCCGCCCATTGTGCCTACCGAAGAACGAGACGGCACTATGATGACCTTTGTGCCAGACGATTCCATCTTTAAAAACTACCACTACATACCGGAGTTCCTGGAGAACCAGATTTGGAACTATGCCTACCTCAACGCCAAGCTGGCTATCTATTTCAACGGGCAAAAGTATTACTCCGAAAACGGCCTGCTCGATCTGTTGCGAAACAAGACCGACGAGGAAAGCCTGCGTTACCCCATCGTCCACCTCAAGGGCGAAGACATAGAGCTGGCCCTTACCCACGGCAACAGCTACGGGGAGGAATATTACAGCTTTGTAAACGGCCAGTACACCACCCAAGGCGGCACGCATCTAGCGGCCCTGCGCGAGGCGGTGGTGAAAACAGTGCGCGAGTTCTTCAAGAAGGATTTTGATGCATCGGATGTGCGCACGGCCATTATCGGTGCCATCAGCCTGCGGGTGCAGGAGCCCGTGTTCGAGAGCCAGACCAAAACCAAGCTGGGCTCCATCAACATGGCCCCCGAAGGCCCCACGGTGCGCGGCTATGTGATGGACTTTGTGAAGAAGGAACTGGACGACTACCTGCACAAACACCCCGACGTGGCCGATGCCATGCAACGCCGTATTATACAAAGCGAACGGGAGCGAAAGGAGATTGCGGGCATTAAGAAACTGGCCAACCAACGCGCCAAAAAGGCCAACCTACACAACAAAAAGCTGCGCGACTGCCGTGTGCATTGGGACGACGAGAAAAACGACGACCGCTACGATACCACGCTCTTCATTACCGAGGGCGACTCGGCCAGCGGCTCCATCACCAAGGCCCGAAACGTGCAAACACAGGCCGTGTTCAGCTTGCGCGGTAAGCCGCTCAACTGTTTCGGCCTTACCAAAAAGGTAGTGTACGAAAACGAGGAGTTTAACCTGCTGCAACACGCCCTTAACATTGAAGACGGCATTGAATACCTGCGCTACAACCGGGTGGTAATTGCCACCGATGCCGACGTGGACGGCATGCACATACGCCTGTTGCTGCTCACGTTTTTCCTCCAGTTTTTCCCCGATTTGGTGCGCTCCGGGCACGTATACATACTGGAAACGCCGCTTTTCCGGGTGCGCAACAAAAAGGAAACCATCTACTGCTATACCGATGAGGAACGTCGAAACGCTATTGCCAAACTAGGCAGCAAGCCAGAGATAACACGCTTTAAGGGTTTGGGCGAAATATCGCCCGACGAGTTCGGGCAGTTTATAGGCGACGACATCCGCCTATCGCCCATCCTGCTCACCAAGGACATCAGTATACAAAACCTGCTGAATTACTTTATGGGCAAAAATACCCCCGAAAGGCAGTTGTTTATCATCGACAACCTAAAGGTGGAAAAGGACATAGTGAAAGAGAAGGAAGTGGTGGAGGAAGAAGTATAGTCTACAGTCGACGGTCGATAGTCCGAGCCTTGGATAAAGTTTCGGGCATAACCCAAAATGGAAGGCAATAAACATCTAAGCACAAGGGTCACAAAGAAAGGCACAAAGTACACAATGGTCTTCTTCGTGCCCTTTGTGCAACCTTAGTGTTCCTCGTGTTTAAGAGTTTATCATGGTTTGCTGGTAGAACGCATTTCGCCCAGCTAAGGCAACATCCATCAATCGACCGCTACTTTAGAAATGTAAAAATGTCGAGCTTAAATTCCATGCATTTTTACATTCCTGAGCCAACCTTTTTCTGAATGCCTATATCTTTACCCATGAGCAGCCCGTATAATTGAATTACATTCCCAATATGGCATCTGTTTTCCGACCGCAGTTGTTGAGGGCCCATTTATCCTGTTATAATGAAACCAAGCGATGAATTGGCGGAGCTTGTACGTAGTATGAGTCCATCGGAAAAAAGGTATTTTAAGCTACAGGCTGGCACTTTTAAAGACGACAGCCACTATCTACTGCTGTTTGACGCCATAGACCGAAAGGTGGCCGAAGACGATGCCAGCATGCGGGATTTTTTGGAGAAGCACCGCGTAACGGTGCCCCTTAGCCGCCTTAAAAACTACTTGCACCAGCTTATTATGAAAACGCTGCGCGAGTATCACTTGGACCATTATCCGGAATTTAAGATTGTGGAGGCGCTGCGCGATTTCCGTATACAAAAAGACAGGAAGCTTGACCGCCAAGCCAGCAAATCGTTGCACCGGGCCATTAAGCTGGCCAAGCAATATGGCCGCAGTGCTTATTTTTGGGAAGCGAGTAGGCATTTGATGGGCGAAAACATCTTTGAGCCTGACCCTGCCAAATACTTGGAACATGCCCAACAAGTGCTGGACCAACAACAGCAAGCCGTAGACGATATGAGGCTTACCATAGAGTGCCACCGCATGAGCACGGAAGCCATCAGCTTGCAAAAGGAGCACATTAAAACCAACGACCCGGAGAAGCTGAAGCGTATGGAGGCCCTTATAGAGCGGGCCGCCGAATTGTTGCAACAGCCCCTGCCCGGATACTGCCTTATGCACCTGCACACGGTGCTTAACATTTGCTATGCGCAAACCAACCAGTACGATAAGTCGCTGGAAAACAACACCCGCATTATTGGCTTAATGAAGGAGCAGCCGGTGCTGTTGGGTGTAAGCGACGAGGAAATTTTCTTCGCCTACACCAACCAGATGTACCACTTGGTGTATCGCAACAAAGCCGAGGATTTTAATGAGCTGGCGGCCACCATCAGGCAAGATCCTTCGCAATTTTTCACCAGTCGCAGCGAGTTTTATCCTGCTGCATTGCTATTTTCGGCGTATGCGTTCGAAGTGTCTCAGGCCATATTGAGTGGCAATTTAGAGGAGGGGCTGCAATACGTGAAGCCCGCCGAGGAATTGATTGCCAAATATCCGGATGCGGGCAGTGCGGAGTTTTTGTTCTCGTGGTATTACCGCTTGATGATATTGTATTTCGGGCTGGGCCGCTACGGCGAGGCACTGGATGTTATAAACCTGATATTGGAGGGCAAAATCATTCGCTACGGAACCGATTTTGGTAGCTACATACGCATGGTGAACATCATTGTACACTATGAGCTGGCCAACCATAAGGTGCTACCATCGGCCATGAAAGCTACTGAGCAGTTTGTACGCAGCCGTGGGCAGGTGGGCCCGGTGGACAAGCTGCTGATGGAGATGCTGAACCGCAGCATCCG
>CAYYZT010000219.1:0-1868 GCA_964476015.1 uncultured Chitinophaga sp. | reverse complement strand
TGAAAAAATTCATCAAGACAAACGGTGGTGCCGCGGCCCAAAAAGTATGCACGGAGTATGCCGCCAAGCTACACGAAACCGTGCAGCAAGACCCCACGGCGCGCACACCGCTGCTTTATTTCGATTTTCTCACTTGGATGGAAGGCAAGGCAGACGGGCTTCTGTTTGGCGAAGCCCTCCGCCGTAGCAGGCAAACCGTTAAAGAACCAGCTTAGAAATTGGGGTTTATCTTGTTGTCGTCGGCAATGCCGGTAGCGTACAATACAATGGCCGCAACCACTATAAGGGCTATTATGGTGCCCATGATTACTACGCCCTTTTTGTACATTTTGAGGTTCTCTTCCAAGCGTTTGTGCTTGAAAACGGTACCCAGCTTGTTTTCGGTACGAAGAAAAGAACTTTCGTTTTTGATAACGTAGTCGAACGCACCACTGGCCATGGTTTCCACGGCAATCTCTATTTTTTCTTGGCCAGATAGCATTACCACTTCCGTTTCTGGGCTGAGGGCCCTTATCTTCTTCAAGATTTCGATACCGTTGGCCGCGCTTTTTTCCACGCTGTTCAGGTAGTAATCCAGCACAATGGCATCGGGCTTCTTGTCAAGGTTGGCCAAGCAGTCTTCGCCGGTGGAGAAAGTGGTAATATCAACTTTGAGCTTGCTCGAAAGGTGGTCTTTCAGCATCTGTAGGTGCATGGGGTCGTCATCTACCAGAAATACTTTGCGCAATTCAGAGTTAGCCATAATATAAAAGGGGGTTGGTGGGTTAGTGTGAGTTTACGTAGTCTTGCAGTTCGCCGAAGGCTTGTTTCAGTATACGGTCAAGCCTTTCCACTAGTGTGGGCAGGGCCTCCAAGTTGGTTTGGCTGCCGCTGTATTCCTCAATGGCGCGTATGTCTTGTTCCAGGCTTTTGATGCCCATGTAAGATAGCTGCGGCTTAATGGAGTGTGCGGCGGTGCGCAGTTGGCCATAGTCGCCGGTGCCCAGGCTGGTGCGTATTTCTTCCAACTGCTCCGGTGCCCGGTCCAGAAACATTTGCACGTATCGCTTTATTTTTTGGGAATCGTTTCCGGTAAAACTGCCCAGAAATGTCAAATCCGTTACTTTTTCACTCATTATTATAGGTTTATGCGGGCTGGTGTTTGCTTGTGAGCTTCAATATTTTCTCCTTCAGCACTTCAGGGTCAAAAGGTTTGCTAATATAATCATTCATGCCTGATTCCAAACACTTCTCCACCTCGAATTTCTCCACGTTGGCCAGCGCTTCGGCAAGCGCGCCTTGCACCGCCGGATTGTCGGGATCGGCTTCCAACAGCTTCAACAGATCGTCGACGGCCTTCTCGTTCTCCCCCTTGCTGAGGTGAATGAACGCGCGAGTTCGCAGCGCGTCGGCCGTTTCGAACTGCGCCGCGAACTCGGCAAGGGTGCGCAGGCGACCGTCTGGCTCGGCTACGACGCGCGACTCGAGCGCGAGGTCGCGGTCAAGCTGCTGCGTGCCGGCGCCGACACCGACGCGCAGGACCTGACCCATTGGCTGCAGGAGGCCCGCAGCGTCAGCCGGCTCACGCATCCGAACATCGTGCCGGTGTTCGAGGCCGACATGCAGGAAGGCCACGCCTACCTGGTTTTCGAGTACGTGCCCGGGCGCACGCTCGCCGAACACGCGCGCGTGCGCGGTGCGCTGCCGCCCCACGAGGCCCTCGCGCTGATGCTGGGCGTGCTGGACGCGCTGCGGACCGCCCATGCCGCGGGTGTCGTGCACCGCGACCTCAAGCCCTCGAACATCCTCGTCGACGCGACCGGGCGTGCCCGCGTGATGGACTTCGGCATCGCCGCGCGGGTCCAGGACGTCGGCGCGCAGCCGGCCCG
>CAYYZT010000218.1:5302-6096 GCA_964476015.1 uncultured Chitinophaga sp. | reverse complement strand
GCTCCGTAGGAGCCCAACATTGCTTTTAATAAGGCTTTTAATGTCCAAATGGTATAACCCACCCTTTGTCATCCTGTAAGGACCTCCCAGAAGCAATGTGTTGCATTATTTTAAAGGGGTGATATTGGCGATGGGCAATGTAGTGCGCGTAAATTCAAGAGTATTTCGATAGTGCTAGGAGGTCTTTACAAGATGACAAAGTATTGGTATCGCTTCATCTCAACTCCCACCGCCCCCTCCCTACATCCTCCTTCGACTACCGCTCACAGGCTCCTGAAAAAGGGGAGGAGCTGCTTCACTACACCAATCAAACCCATCACCCAATCAACTAATAACCAATCAACCGATAAACCAAACCCACTGATTAACAAACAAGACACCCAAGGCACAGGCAGGGCAAAATACCCCTCGGCGGTTTAAATATTAAAGCCGTATTTTCGTACATCACAATAGTTTAACGCACATAGTAGTACTGTATATGGAAGCATTGATAATGGCAGGACAGTTGTTGCTGGGTTTGGGCCTGCTGGTTTTTGTTCATGAGTTGGGCCACTTCCTTGCCGCAAGGGCTTTCGGCATTAAGGTGGAAAAGTTTTACGTTTTCTTCGATTTCAACGGCATCAAGCTTTTCAGCAAAAAAATAGGCGATACGGAGTACGGCCTTGGCTGGTTTCCCCTCGGTGGCTATGTGAAGATTAGCGGCATGGTGGACGAATCGCTGGACTTGGAGCAACTCCAAAGCGAGCCGCAGCCGTGGGAGTTCCGCAGTAAACCAGCCTGGCAAAGGTTGATAG
>CAYYZT010000218.1:0-5292 GCA_964476015.1 uncultured Chitinophaga sp. | reverse complement strand
GGTGGCATTATCATGAACATTATTTTCGGTATCATCTTCTTTACGTTTGTAACACTGTACTACAGCAAATCATATATACAACCCAATTTGGTGCCCGAAGGCATCTATGCTTACGAGCTTGCCCAAAAATACGGCCTGCAAACAGGCGACCATATTGTGGCCATAAACGACGAGCCAGTGCTTCGCACGGAAGATTTGGGTTCCATGCGCGTGGTGTTCGGCGCGAAGCTGACGGTGGTGCGCAACGGCGATACTATTGCCCCCATCCAGTTGCCCGATTCGCTGTTCCAAGAACTGAAGGGCTACCGCACCGGCTTTATAGGCATGGAAAACTTTGAGTTTACCGTAGACAGCGTACCGCAGGAAGACAAAAAAGGAAACCCGATGCAGGCCTATAAAGCCGGGCTGCAAAAAGGCGATGTGATAACGGCCGTCAATAACGAGCCAATAAAGGTTTTTGGCGATTTGCGCAACACCTTGGCCAAATACGACAGTATGCCCGTAGATGTACAGATATTGCGCAATGGGCAGCCGCTTACCTTGCATATCGATAGCGTAACCAACGGCACTATGGGCTTTATAGCCTCCGGCCCCTTTGAGCGATACAAGCAATATAGCAAGCCATACACCTTTGGCCAGGCTATAGCCTTGGGCACTAAAGACGGGCTAGAGGCCATGTACTACAACGCCAAGGGCCTTTGGTGGATTATCACGGGCAAAGTAAGTGCCCGCGACTCCGTGCAAAGCCCCATCGGCATTGCCCGCATCTATGGCGGCGAGTGGGAATGGGCGCGTTTCTGGAAACTGACTGGCCTTATTTCCTTTATCCTTGCCTTTATGAATTTCCTGCCCATACCGGCGTTGGACGGCGGGCACGTAATGTTCATCCTCGTGGAGGTGGTACAGGGCAAGCCCGTGAGCCAAGAGTTTATGGAGAAGGCCCAAAAGATAGGCATCATTATATTGATGGGCCTGATGCTGTTCGCCTTCAGCAACGATATTCTCAAGATATTCGGCATATAAAAACACCGTGCTTATGAAAAAGCTGTCGCTATTGTTTATGGGGCTGGTTTGGGGCTTCGCGCTACTGGCGCAGGCACCGAAAGTGATGATTATCCCTTTCGACCCGGACATGTACTTTTCCGACTCCGATCAAGCCTTGTCGGAGTACAACAAGCTTACCATAAAAGAAGTACGGCAACAGTTTCGCTATGGCTTGAACATGAACCTGAACGCAAGGGTAATGTCGGCCTACGGCACCAAAACCATGCTTACCGATACCACCGCCGACGTGGCCAAAGACCTATATGCTATCTACAAGGGCATCAGCTACTTTAGCGACAAAAGCCTGCCCTCTACCACCCCGCTCACGGCCGAGGCCCCGTCAAACAGCACCAACAACAGCAACAAGGGTGGCGGCAAGCTGGGCAAAAAAACCAATAACGACAACACCCGTACCAAGGAAGAGGCCCGCAACTTTATCAACGTGAAAATACACAACCCGGCCATGCTGCAATATTTGCACGACAAGTACGGCACGGAGGTGTTCCTGTTCATCAACCAGTTCAACCTCGTTACCAACTTTGAGCATTGCTTGGATAGGGCCAACAACGTTTTCCAGCGCGAGGTGATGATACATTTCTCGGTGTTCGACTACACGGGCAAACAAATTGCCGGCGACGTGGCCATAGTAAACCTGCCCAGCAACAACAATAATTTGGACCAGATTATCAAGGAGAAGTTCCCCGTTATATCTGATTACATACAGGGCAAGCTGCCTCACCGCACCAATACTGCCAACGATGCCCCGCCACCGCATGGCATAAAGCAGGAGTAGCTGCTTAGAAATTACCGTTTTAAAAACGCCTCCTTTTTCCTTCAATGAGGTTTCTTCCAACAGCATAACAATAAAGGCTAGAAGGTTCAAAGTCCACGGCGAACCCCTCAATTTCTTTGGTTTTCAAAATATCCAATGTGGTTACTGTAAGCTCCTCAACATCGTTGTTCTTACAAAAGGCGATATACTTTTTAAGTGCTTGGTGGTTTTGAAAAATATCGTTTGATGTCTTTACTTCTACTGCCCAAAGAGGTTTATCCATTGGTCCTAAAAAAACCATATCCAGCTCTCCCTTGTCCCAACGGGCGTAGTACAACTCCTCTTTAATTTCCGAATGCTCCCATTGCGAAAAAATGGCCGTTTCCACCATGTTGCCCATGGCTACATCTCCCGGTTTTACGTTGCTAAACAAGGCACTTCTTAGAGAGGGATTGGTAAGATAAACTTTGAAGTAATATGCTCGTTTAAATTTTGAGGCTTTATCATCGATACGGTGCACAATACGTATAAGAAATGCTGCTTCCAAATATTCCAAGTACCTTTTAATAGTGTGCTTTGAAACTTGCGATCTTTGACTTAAGCTCTCCATTGAAATCTCGTCACCCGTATTATATGCAATACTAGTAAACAGCGAGTTTAGCTCTTGCACATCTTCAATACCATAGAGACTGGGCAAATCGCGCAACAATACCTTGTCCACAATATCGTTTCTGATAAATCGCCCTTGATCTGCTTGAATGTCTTTGTTTAGGGTAACCTCAGGATAACCGCCATGATTGATATACTCAACAAACTGGCTATTCAGTTCATTAATATCGGTGGCGGTATAGTTGCCTTCATCGCTTTTACTTTTTACCAACCCATCCATTTGTTTCAAGAGTAGAAATTCATAGAATGTGAGTGGCGGAAGAATAAAATCCGTAAATCTTCCGGCTCCCGATTCTTGACTTTTCAACTTTAATGCCGCCGCAGCCGAACCCGAAACGATAAACTTTGTATCCAGAAAAGTATCTACCAACGATTTTAGATGTATTTCCCAGTCTTTTAGATACTGTATCTCATCAAAAAAAAAGTACATCCCCCTAAAGTCTTCTCGGCCTTGCTGTTTTTTTACAAGCTGCATAAGTTCTTCAAGCCATATTTTGTTGTATATGGGGGTTTCCACCGAAATGTAGCAGATGTTTCGGGCATTTATGCCGCTTTCTATCAGTTTCTGGATAGTATGGTACAACATAACGGTCTTTCCTACCCTTCTAGGCCCCATAAGTACAACCGCTCTCCTGATGTTCTTTTCGAAAACAAGCGGCTGGAACAAATCCATGTATGCCCTTGGAGTCATCTTTCTATAATAAGAGTTGATTTCCCCAGTCTGCCACCATTCGTTATCAATCAAGATACGATCCACAATCTGCTCAATAGGGATGTTAACTGGCATATAATCGTTTTTACAAACCCAAAGATAACAAACAAGCAAAGTTAATTTACCTTATTTAAACAAAGATTTTATCATCTCAATAAAAAATCCCCTCATCGTGGTTTGTTAGTTCTAAACTTTGGCTTACTTTTGTCGTCCCGTTACGCGTTGGCGGGGATTCTGCAAAGAATTTGGGAAATTGCCCGGATGGCGGAACTGGTAGACGCGCTGGATTCAAAATCCTGTGGCTGTGAGGTCGTGTCGGTTCGATTCCGACTCCGGGTACCGCGAAGCCCCATTGTGAAAACAGTGGGGCTTTTTTGTTGCGTTTTGAGCTATTTTTTGCGGCATTTTTATGATAAAAACGGGCATTTTGCGGCATTTTGAGACATTTTTTACCTCAAAAATGTCTCAATGGCATGTATGGCCTCCAATACCTCCGCGTTTTTATATGGCAACAGTGGCTGGAGGTAAAATTTCGCCTTGGTGAATCGGTCCCTCTTGCTCCCGGAATCCACATCCGCCATCCCCTTTCGATAGAAATACAACCCTAAATGCCGCAAGGCAAAGGTATCGGTAATGGCATGCCCGGATAGCAGCAAATAGGTGGTGGCACTATACTCCGCGCTATAATATAGGTCTTCGGCCAATACCAGCGAACCATCTTTCTCTTCTTGAACGGCCTGCGATACCGCCGATTCGTAGCACAGCTTGGTAATGGTGAAAAGACTGTCGGGCACGCGGGTAAGCTTGGCCATATCGCCGATGCCATCCATGTAAGCCATACAGCCCGTTGACAGCCAATTGTTGTTCTTAATGCCGAAAAGGCCGACACTCTGCCTATAAAGCTCCAAATAAATTTGCCCCTTGAGCAAGCTATAGCGCACCGTTTCTAGCGTAGCACTATCGGCCATACCATCCACATACAGCTTGGCATCCACTATTCGCCCATCGGCTACCAACCGCTCCAAGGTATCCAACGATTGGGCACGGCACGGGTTCACTGCAAAAAAAGCGAGGAAAAGGAGCAGGAAAGGTCTCAAAACAAAAAGGCTTATCTTCTTGGGGATAAAGATAAGCCTTTTCGTAATTGTGCATTTGCAAGCACTCCTGCACCGGGTTTCAGCTACCGGTAAGGCGCAGCACCATCGATCTGTCGGCAACCACCTTATCGGGCAGTTGCAGGTAGCCACGGTTGTGTACCTCTAGGCCATCGCGGCCGTAGTAAGAACGCTTGCAAATGACGTTGCACAAGGGTTTGGTATTATACACTAACAGGCAAAGAATTTCCTCAGCTATCTGCTGATTTATAACGTTATGGATGTTGCTGATGATAACACCCGTATATATGGTTACTTGTTTGGGGTCAAGATTGAAAATCTGCATGCACTCTTCTACCTCGTGTACCAGGTTAAGGCCGTAGCTCATGCCCAGGTACTGCACCTGGCCTTCCATTTCAAGGGCAAAAAAGTGGATGTCTTCGGCATCCAACAACTCGCTTTTCGCGATTTCTTCCCATAGTATAAAGTAGTTCTTCATCTTTTCCCAGTTTAAATGCCCAGCACTTCCCAATTGATTATAAGTAAAGCTACCCCTAAAGTTGCCTAATACACGGGACAAGATTTAAAATTTGATGACAATGGCACAGCTAGTGCATTGAAACAAACCCACTGACTATCAAGATGTTATTATGGAGAAATTGAGGCGTTTTTGACACAGACAGAATGTGCGTAAAATGTGGAAATTTAAAAAACGCAGCCCATAAAAAATTCGGACGTGCAAATATTAGGATTTTAAAGGGCCTTGTCAACCCCCCAACGCAACTTTCTCGACTAACAGAAGCCCCTCCTCTGCCCAAAATGGGCCAGGCTATAGCTTTCGAGGGAGAAAAGATTTTTTGGGTATTGATAAATGTCATCGCACTGCGTTTTGGTTATGGCAGTGCTTAATTTTGCAAACATGGAAACCCAAAGCAAAAGCACGATAGAAACGCGGGAGGATGTGGGCCTGTTGGTAAGGAGTTTCTATGCCAAGGTTCGGC
>CAYYZT010000217.1:0-6120 GCA_964476015.1 uncultured Chitinophaga sp. | reverse complement strand
ATACAGCACTACTGTCTTTCCCGTAAAATCCTCTAGGCTAATGGTCTTACCATCTTGGTCGGTAGTGGTGAAATCGGGGGCCGCTTGGCCGGGTTGTAATGTAGTCAATGGGTTATCAGTTTATCGGTTGATTGGTGATTGGTTATGGGTGATTGGCAATACTAGCTATTTACAAATAACCAATAACTAATAACCTAGTTCTTAAAAGTACACGTGTATGTAGCCGTGTTGCCTACATCATCGGTAACAACCATTTCGAATTTATGTTCGCCGGGCGGGCAGCGGTGGTCGAACGTGTACACGAACAGGCTGTTTTTGGCATCGTAGTCCAACAGTATCCACTGCCCATCAATGGTAGCCTTATAACTGGCAATGCCCGAAAGATTATCGGTGGCGATGATGCGCAGTTCTTTCTTGCCCGTCATAACCGAACCGTTGGTAAAGTTCTGCGGGCGAATGCTGGGCTTTACGGTATCGATGGCCAAGGTGAAATTGCCAAACTCGCGCGGGTTGGCCGTAAACCAAGCTTGTCCGTCGTGCGTGGTATCGTATGCCTTTATCCGTCCTTTGCGGTCAATGCGCACTACCACGCTCTTGTCCCATAGGTGGCGAGGAACCTCGTTTACAAAAAGCGACAGGCCAAAATTGTTATGCACGGGTTCCACATCCTTATGCAAGCGGTGCAGCGGCCCAAAACTGCGCAGGCTGGACAACTGGATGCTATCTACTTTGTAATAAAAGAGCACCTTGTTGTAAAACGTGCCTGCGGGAAAATGCGCCCTCATGCCCGCGCCGTGAAAGGTGTTCGGCCTATCATGGTAAAAGATGGTATCGAAATTCATCGGCTGCATCTTAAACACTTCTTTCTTGCCACGGCTTACGTAAAACACCAACGTGGAAGTGTTGCCTTGGAAATCGGTACTGGAAAGCTCTATTTTGGTAAACACACTATCGCGCAACACCACATAGCCGTCGTTTTGCTGCACGTCGTACAAAAACGTAAAATCGTTGCCCGGAAGGCGGTGGATGCGGTACACGGAGCTGCCGGATTCTATTTTCTCGCAGTGGTCTACATGGCACTGCACATAGCGCGTTTCGGCAAAGCTGATGCTATCCATACGGAAACGGTAGCAAACGCTGTCGTCCAAACAAATCTGTAGGCTGTATATGCCGTTGGTGTTGTTGGAGTTCTGCATCTTATCGGTAGTATGCAGCCCAAAGGCAATAGTATCGGTGTTAAAGTACAGTGTATCCTTGGTCAATTTATGGGTATTGCCCACCTTTTTAACCGGGTAGGTTTGCGGACTTACAAGGTTCAAATCGCGTGCATATACACTGAGACTGTGGATGTTGGGCGGCACATTGTCTTGCACGGGAAAACCGTACAGTTGCGGGTTATAGGCGTATTCGGTACTGGTATTACGCAGCTCAAAGTGCAGGTGCGGGCCGGCACTGCCGCCCGTGTTGCCGCTAAAGGCTATCAGTTCGCCTTTCTTCACAGGGTATACGTTGGGCAACAATACCTCGTCAATCTCAAAATTCTCCCGCTGGTAGTGGTAGGCTTTGATAAGCGAATCCAGCTTGGGCGGAAAACCGCTCAAGTGGCCATAAACGCTGGTATAGCCATTATGGTGCTGCACGTAGATAGCCTTGCCATAGCCCCGGCCCGAAATTTTGATACGGGATATAAAGCCGTCGTGTACGGAGTATATGGGCAGCCCTTCGCGACTCTCGGTGCGGATGTCCATCCCGGCATGGAAGTGGTTGCCCCGCGGCTCGCCAAAAGTACCCGAAAGATAAATGGGAATGCCCAACGGCGAACCGAAGCCCAACGTGGTATCCTTTATTTGGGCATGGGCCAACGCGCCCACCAACAACAGGCATAGGTAAACAGGCAGTAAAACAACAGTGCGCATAGCTTTCGGGCAATCAAAAATTAGGCCGCAATTCGTGTTCGGAGCGGTAAAAATCGCGTATAATCTGCACCACTTCGTCCGGGCTGTCCACTAGCTTCAAATAGTCCAGGTCGTTCGGGCTGATGTTTTTGGCATTGTCGCGCATGGTGGTGGCTATCCAATCCAACAGGCCCTTCCAAAAGTCGCTACCGTATAGTATAATCGGTATCTTTTCAATCTTCTTGGTCTGCACCAGCGTAAGGCACTCAAACATCTCGTCGAGCGTTCCGAAACCGCCGGGCATCATCACAAAGGCTTGCGCATATTTCACAAACATCACCTTCCGCACAAAAAAGTAGCGAAAATTGAGCAGCTTGTCCAAATCAATGTACTTGTTGGTGCCCTGCTCCATCGGCAGATCGATACCTAGCCCCACGGAGGCCCCGCCCACGGAGTGCGCCCCACGGTTGGCCGCCTCCATAATGCCCGGGCCGCCACCGGAAATAACGCCGTAGCCTTCCAAGGCCAGCTTGCGGGCTATCTCCTCGGCAATAACGTAATACGGGCTATCGCTGGGGGTCCTGGCCGAGCCAAATATGGACACACACGGGCCGATGCGGTTCATCTTTTCGTATCCCTCCACAAACTCGCTCATTACCTTAAATATGGCCCACGACGACTCGGCTTTATATTGGGTCCAGTCTTTTCTTGCTTTTTCTTCCTCGGTCATGGTTGTTGGTCCACGGTCGACAGTCGATAGTCGACGGTATTTTTAAATCATATGGAATAGTGCCAAAATTACGGTTTTTGAGGTGAAGTGGGTTGGGTACCGTTTCCATGATTTTCTTGGTGAATAGCCAAATATTTTAGTCAATATTTGCAAATATTGTTTGCATAAAGTATTTTAGCTGCCCAATACACTAAAATCGTTAGTCATGGAGAAGCAAGTAAAGCGTCCACGCCGCACTAAAATGACCGTTGTGCCTAAATTTCGCACCGACATCGCCACGGGCAATATCTACAACCTAACCGAAGCGCAGCAACGCATCAGCCACAATCTGCGCACCGTAAACTGGCGGCTACGGTTGAGCGCATAATTTCTACCTTCGCAACAAATCGTAAATCCAAAATCGCACCTCGTACTTCCACATGTCCAAACTCCGTACCGCATATATCTGCCAAGGCTGCGGCGCACAGTCGCCCAAATGGATAGGCCGCTGCCCCTCGTGCGGCCAATGGAACACGTATGTGGAAGAGGTAGTGGAGAAAGACGATACGCCCAAGGCCCAACTAAAAAAGGACATCGGCTCGGCGGAAGCAACGCCGATGTTGTTGAACGATATCGAAGAGACGCAAACGTTCCGCATCAGCATGCCCGACCAAGAGCTGAACCGCGTATTGGGCGGGGGCATTGTGCCGGGGTCGTTGGTATTGATAGCGGGCGATCCGGGTATCGGTAAATCCACGCTCATGCTGCAATTAGCACTGAGCGTGCCAAAGCTGAAAGTGGTGTACGTAAGCGGCGAGGAAAGCGCGGAACAGATTGCGATGCGGGCACGGAGGTTGGGCCTCTCGGCAGAGAACTGCTACATTCTTACGGAAACGGCCACCTACAAAATCTTCCGTCACTTGAAGGAATTGAAGCCCGGACTGGTGATAGTGGATTCCATACAAACGTTGCAGTCGCAGTACATCGAATCCACCCCCGGAAGCGTGTCGCAAATACGCGAATGCGCCGCCGAAATGCAGCGCTACGCCAAGGAAACATCCACGCCCGTAATGCTGATAGGGCATATTACCAAAGAAGGCAGCATTGCCGGGCCAAAGGTGCTGGAACATATCGTGGACACGGTGTTGCAGTTCGAAGGCGACCGCAATTATAATTATCGCATCCTGCGCACGAGCAAGAACCGCTTCGGCAGCACCAGCGAACTGGGCATATATGAAATGGGCAACGGCGGCTTGCGGGAGGTGAGCAATCCGAGCGAGTTCCTGCTCAACCAGCACGAGGAGGTGCTGAGCGGCATTTCCATAGCCGGCACCATTGAGGGCATGAGGCCGATGCTTATTGAGACCCAAGCCTTGGTAACACATGCCGTTTACGGCAGCCCGCAACGTAGTGCCACGGGGTTTGACTTGCGTCGCTTGCAGATGCTGCTGGCCGTGCTGGAAAAACGCAGCGGTTTCCAATTTGGCACAAAAGACGTATTCCTCAACATTGCCGGAGGCATGAAGGTGGAAGACCCCGCGATAGATTTGGCAGTGGTTTCGGCCTTGCTGTCTTCGTTCGAAGATCAAGTGATACCGCCTACTTACTGCTTTAGCGGCGAAGTGGGCCTCAGCGGCGAAATACGCGCCGTAAATCGCATAGACCAACGGGTGAGCGAGGCCGACAAGCTGGGTTTCACCAAAATGTTCGTGAGCGGGGCCAGCGTAAAAGGGTTGGACTTGCGCAAATTCAGCATCGAAGTGATACCCGTGAACAAAGTGCAGGAGCTATACGAGAGGCTGTTTTAGTATCAAGTAGCGAGTATCAAGTGTCAAGACTTTGGATCTCGCTGGTTAGAAAGGAGTGCATATTCCTATTGCTACAATGATTATTGGCCAATTAGCTTCTCTACCCGTTCTTTGAATTTTTCAGGCACCTCCTCCACCGTTCGGGTGGTGTAGTTGAAGAAAACGAGGCCAGTCTTTGCTTTGCAGAGAAGGTGGCTGGTAGTAAGGTTGGTGGCACGATAGTAAATATCCATCCCGCAACGGGAGAAATCGCCGATACCGACCTCTATTTTCAGCACATCGCCATGAAACCCCTCACTAATGTATTGCAACGCCGCATCGGCCAGTATCATGCTGCTGCCCTCCACTTCGGCTTCGTTGTAGCCCAACCATTTGAAGAAACGGATGCGGGCCTCTTGCAGCAATCCCATCAGACGGTCGTTGCCGAGGTGGTTGGCAAAATTAATGTCGCTGGCAAGTATGGGTACTTCGGTATGGAAAGGAAAGCTTTCGGGCAAGTCAATCTGTACTCTGGGCATGGGCTATCTACTGATGAGAACCTTGCAAATATAGCTGCTTTCGCCGTAAGCCACCCGCAGCAAATACAACTGGCCGGGCAGGCCCGCTACTGACAGTTCCACCGTTCCGTCGGCACTATCTTCCATCAGCACATTACCCAACACATCCAACAACTGTATGCGGCTCCCCAAGGGCAACCCATCCACCTTGAGTATCTCCTTGGCTGGATTGGGATATATTTTAAGCCCGGCCGACAACGGTTTTTCAATACCCGTTACCATAAACGTTTTGGCCAAGTAGCCGCATGCGTTGCTATCTACCACCTGCGCTACGTAGCCTCCCGGCTCGGGATGCAGAATGTAATTGCCAGTTGCACCGGCCACCACCGTTCCGTTGTTAATCCATGCGGTTACAGTGCCTTCGCTGATATATAGCGAATCGCCGTTTTGTAGTATTTCGGGGTTAAGGTAATCTTGGTAAAAACCCAACGTAACACCAACCCCTTCCACCAAGCAGCCATCACCATTGGTAACGGTACAATTGTAGAAACCGCTTTGGGTAACGAAGATGGTTTGCGTGGTATCGCCCGTGTTCCATTGGTATGCAGCGTAGCTATCCATTGGCTCCACTTGCGCGGTGTCGCCCTCGCAAAGCTGCGTGCCCATGAGCGATAACATGGGCGGCCTTGAAAAAACGGGGGCCGTGATACGGAAAGAATCCGTCCATATACATCCACCCGCATCAGCCACGGTAAGCACATACACTCCAGGCGAGAGCCCTTGGGCACTATCGCCCATTACAGTAGCCATACTCGGCCATTGATACTGATAGGGTGCCGTGCCGCCGGATACCGCCGCCGCCGCCATGCCATCCGTATCGCCCGGACAAGTAACCGGGCGGGTGGCAACTTGCACATCCAAACTGCCGGGTGCGGCTATTACCACGCTGTAGTTGATAGTGCATCCTACACTATCGGCAATCAATACGCTATAAGTTCCGCCCAACAATCCGCTTATGGCACTGGCGGTATCGCCATTAGGCCAAAGAAAAGTATATGGGCCAGTACCGCCAGAAGGCACTAACACGGCTTCACCGTTGGCCATGCCACAAGCAGCATTAACAACAGTGGCTTGCACCTGTATGGGAGTTGGCTGCGAAACAACCACCGTATCGAGCAAAGTGCAACCCTTGGAATCAGTAAGGGTGAGCT
>CAYYZT010000216.1:4651-6122 GCA_964476015.1 uncultured Chitinophaga sp. | reverse complement strand
CTATTGCCGTGGCAATCGACAGGCAAGGTGAGCGTTAGCCTAAAATATACATACCCATCCAACGTGTTGGTGGCGCAGGGCGAGCTGGGGTTGGTAATCCAGTTGCCGTTGTTCACGGGCGAGGGCAGGCTAGCAGGGTCTACCCAAGCACCGGGGGCGCAATTGTTGTTGATGAGGGCAGGTGTAAATCCCAGCCCGATAGGATTGGGTGGATAAGAGGGATAAATGGCCGATACTGTCCAGATAGGGTCGGAAGTGCCCGGTGCCCCTTGGCCGGTAGAAAGCGTGGCCGGATTGGGGAAGCCTTGCGCAATAGCCCCGTTAACACAAAAAACAACAAGCACTATTGCGATAGCAATCCTACATATCCGCTCCATTTTACCAAAATAAAACAAATAAGGTAAAATCGGAACTGGTGGGCGGTATATAATGCCGTACCGGGGCAAATTACGGGTTAATGCGTAGGGGCAACTTGCGTTAGAACAGGTCTTTGATTTCGCTGTTGATGATTTCCAAGGCTTTTTGCGATGGGCCTTGGGTCTGTATTTCAATCAGTTTGCGGGCCAAATCCTTGCTGGTGGCATCGGGCGGCAAGGTACTGGCCACCATGTTTATCAAGCGTATGGCATCATCTTTTACAAAACGCACGGCTATCCAAACTTCTACCGATACATATAGTTGCTGGCTGAGGTTGTGCTCAAACTCTGTGCGGATGGTTTCTATCAGCAGCCCTTGGTATTCCCGAAGGCTGTAATCACTATCCAGCATGCGCCTGGATATGTTGCTTACGTGGTTGCGCTCCAAAAATATGGTAAGCCGCTCATAAGCCTGCAAGCGCAGCGGTAGCGTATCTTTTTGAAAACCCAGCCTGCGCTCCAGCTCCAGCTTTTTGGTAATGTGGTTTAGGGCTTTGTTTACCAACAAATAAGCGGTAAGAAACACTACCAGTGCAGGTAAGGTATATTTCAATATTTCGAGAAAGGTTTCCATTAGGGCAGATTGAAAGTGTCAAAGCTAACAAGCTCTTTTGAAATATTGCACAATTAAAACGGGCGTGAAACCCTTTTATTGGTTTGATGGTTATTAAATTTGCAAAACAAGAAACAGAATCGACCCCATGGATACACAAACTGCCGCCATCGTAAACATTACAGACGCTGCATTGGCCGAATTTAAAAGGCTGCTTACGGACAAATCCGTACCGGCAGGTCATGGCCTGCGTGTGGGCGTAAAAGGCGGCGGCTGTGCCGGCTTTTCCTACATCCTCGGTTTTGATGCCGCTACCGAACAAGACGACCGCTTTGAAATGGGCGGCCTGCCCGTATTGGTCAATCGTGCCCATGCCATGTACCTGCAAGGCATCGAAATTGATTACCACAACGGCTTGGATGCCCGGGGCTTTGTGTTCAACAACCCGAACGCCACCAAAACCTGTGGCTGCGGCAGCTCGTTCGCTTCTTAACACTTCCGT
>CAYYZT010000216.1:4140-4641 GCA_964476015.1 uncultured Chitinophaga sp. | reverse complement strand
ATAGGGCGCATTGCGTACCTTTGCGCTCATAACCCGTTATTACTATGAGCATTTTTACCGCTTGGTTTAACTTTAAAGGCTGGGAGTTTGACAAGGAAAGCATGACCGAGGAGGTCCACAATTGCGTAATGATTGCCTCCCCGCATACCAGCAACTGGGATTTCATTTATATGATAGGGTGTTTCGACCAGTTGGGTATCCGTATCCGCTTCACCGTTAAGAAAGAGTTGAGCACCAAGCCCATCGTTAGCCGCATCCTCACAAACTTGGGTGCCATTTGGATTGACCGAAGCCCCAAAACGGGCAGCACCGAGCGCAAAAGCATGACCGAGGTTATGGTGGACCTTTTCCGCAACAACCCACGGCTTACCTTGGTAGTAACCCCGGAAGGCACCCGCAAAAAGCGCACGGAGTGGAAAACGGGTTTTTACCACGTGGCCGTACAGGCTGGCGTGCCCATTGCCTTGGGCTATCTCGATTACAAGAAAAAGAAAGCCGGAG
>CAYYZT010000216.1:2005-4130 GCA_964476015.1 uncultured Chitinophaga sp. | reverse complement strand
GCAAAATTCTGCATCCCTCGGGCGATATGGAGAAAGACCTGCGCGAAATAATGGCCTTTTACCAAAATATTAACCCCTGCCACCCCGAAGATTTCAGCGTGGATTTGAGGTATGTTTAATTTGTAGTTGCGAGTTACGGGTTGGCGGGTTGATTGATTCTATTTGGAGTAGGAGTTATAATCTTACTGAACACACATTACAGCATAACTCGCAACTCGCAAACTCGAAACCCGTAACTTATTTCTTCCTACTCGTAAGCCATACCCCCGCCAGTATAAGCCCCATGCCCGCGCCGTGTACCCAAGTGAGGGTTTCGCCGTAGTAATACCCCCAGCCGATGGATACGACGGGCATCAGGTAAGTTACCGTTGAGGCGAACAATGCTCCCGTATTTTTAATCAGGTAGTTATACATGAGCAGGGCGATGGCGGTACCCAACACTCCCAACAAGGCAATATACCCTACGGCTTCCGTAGCTTCGGGTACGGTAGCGGCCTTTTCCATGGCACCGCTTAGCCATAGGTAAACACCCGTGGGCGGCCCGATAAGGGTAAAGCCCGCCGTGGTAATGGTAATGGCGGGAAGGTGCTGTAGCTTGTGCCTTAGCGTATTGGCCCCGATACCGTAGCAAATGCAGGCAAACACGATGGGCAGGCAGAACAGGTAGTTTCCGTCGAAGTTGCCATCCGCCCTAAGGAACATGATAAGGATGGCCCCCAGCAAACCGATAAACACCCCTGCTAGTTGGTTGTTGCTAAACCTGCTACCGAACAATAACAAACCCACCAACACCGTAAAAAGGGGCGTAAGCGCGTTGAGCACGCCCGCCACCGCACTGGGTATGTGGGTTTGCGCCAGCGTAAACATATAGGGCGGTATGGCACTGCCGAATATGGCCACCACGAGGATATACTTCCAATCTTGCTTGGTGATGGAGCGGAACGGAATTTTCAACCAAAAGAAAGATAGGGCCAGAAATGCGAAGAAAATGCGCCAACTAGCTACTTGGGTAAAGGTGAAGCCCTCCAAGCCAAACTTCATCAATATAAACGAGCTGCCCCATAGCACCGAAAGGATAAGAATAAGGGTCCAATGCCAAGCTATAGGCTTGGTTGCAGGGGATGCCGGGTTGGCGGGTGGGTTCATCGGGGTTGTGCGGTAAGCTTGCTCCAGAGCAGGTCTTTCAGTTTGTCGAGACCATCTTTGGTATGCGAAGATACGAACACGTGTTCAATCTTGCGGGGGAGAGTGGGCTTCAGGAGCTTTTTCAGTTCATCGTCCAGCAGATCGGCCTTAGTGATGGCCAGCACGCGGTCTTTGTCCAGCAAATCTGGGTTGAATTGCTCCAACTCGTTCAGCAGTATTTTATATTCCGCCTTGATGTCCTTACTGTCGGCTGGCACCATAAACAGCAGCACCGAGTTGCGCTCTATATGGCGCAAAAAGCGGTGGCCGATGCCCTTGCCCAAGTGCGCCCCTTCTATAATGCCCGGTATATCGGCCATAATGAAAGAGCGGTTGTTGTAATGCGACACAATGCCCAACTGTGGGGTGAGCGTGGTAAAAGGATAATCGGCGATTTCGGGTTTGGCGGCACTGAGTACCGAAAGCAAGGTGGATTTGCCCGCATTGGGGAAACCAACCAAGCCAACATCTGCCAGCACTTTTAGTTCTAAGATGGTCCAAGCCTCGGTGCCGGGCAGGCCCGGCTGGGCAAAGCGTGGGGTTTGTTGCGTGGCCGATTTGAAATGGTCGTTGCCCATGCCGCCCCGGCCGCCGGAGTAGAGGACAACCTCTTGCCCGTTGTCTATCACCTCTGCTATCTGTTCTCCCGTTTCGGCATCCCTGGCCACGGTGCCCAGCGGCACTTCCACCACAATGTCTTGGCCGCTGCGGCCGGTCATCAATGCACCGGCACCGCCTACGCCGTCTTCGGCATAAATGTGTTTGCGGTATTTTAAGTGCAGCAAGGTCCAAAGCTGGGCATTGCCTTTTAGTATGATATGCCCGCCACGGCCACCGTTGCCGCCATCGGGGCCGCCCTTGGCCGAAAGCTTGTCGCGGTGAAAATGCACCGAACCCGGCCCGCCGTGGCCCGAGCGGAACAGGATTTTTACGTAATCGA
>CAYYZT010000216.1:0-1995 GCA_964476015.1 uncultured Chitinophaga sp. | reverse complement strand
TAATCGACAAAGTTTTCCAAGGAAGTTACTGGTTATTGGTTATTGGTTATTGGTCCTGCTTGATTGGCACTAATAACTAGTAACCAATTACCCAATAACCCAAATTAGGCTACGCTCTCAATTTCTGCGGTAAGCAGCGCGAAGGTCTCCTCAATGGTTCCTTCGCCGTGTATGTTTACCAATTTACCTTGGGCGGCATAGTATTGTGCCACGGGCGAGGTTTCGTTTTTATATACCTCGATGCGGCGGCGAATGATGGCCGAGTCCTGGTCATCGGTACGGCCGCTGGTAGCACCGCGCTTGGCTAAGCGGGTAGCCAGTTCTTCATCGTTTACGTGCAGGGCAAGCATCAGGGTAATAGGCGTCTTTTTTTGCTCCAGCAGCCTATCCAAAGCCTCGGCTTGCGCTATGGTGCGGGGAAAACCGTCGAAAATAACGCCTTTAATGCCACTGGTGCTATCCAGCTTGGCACTAATCATCCCTACCATTACATCATCGGGCACCAGCAATCCTTTATCTATAAGGCTCTTTGCCTCTACTCCAAGTGGTGTTCCTTCCTTGATTTCCTGACGCAAAATGTCGCCCGTGGAAATGTGCAACAGGCCGTATTTTTCTATCAAATTGGCGGCCTGTGTTCCCTTACCGCTGCCCGGAGGGCCAAAGAGGATAATGTTCAGCATTGTAGCTTCGTTGAGGATTTTAAAGGGCAAAAATAACCAAAAAAGCGGAATGCCGCTTCATTGGGGCCTCGGGGCTTTGTCAAATTTATGCTCAATGGGTATTACCTCCCCTGCAAAGGGAAACAATTCCACACTTTAACACACAGTGTAGCGATGCGCCACCCCCCAATATTTGCTACCCAAAGCTTTACTGGCACTACATCTTTGCCTCTATACTCAACTATTGGGGGAAATTTTGGCCACGTAATTGCCTTATCTCAGTTACAAACTAAAACCAACTAATTATGAAAACCATCAAATTGGGAACACTGGCAATGGCCCTTGTATTTTCGATAGGATTTGTAGCCTGCAACGACACCAAGGACGACGACAAACTGATTAAAGTAGAAGAGCGCGACCGATTGATTGAGCGCGACAGGGATAAAGTAGACGTGGATATTGACCGCAAAGACGGCAAACTGGAAGTGGATATTGACAACGACAAGAAGAAGGTAGATGTGGAGATAGGCAAAGACGACAAGAATTAACCTTTTTCATCCAGCTCCCAAAACGGGGATATTCCTTATGGAATGTTCCCGTTTTTTATTGTGCCGATTTACAGAAACCTTAATCCGTGGTGCTGGTCGAGCATCCAGCCCGTAAGGCTGTAGCGGGTTTTGTGGGCCAAAAGCACTTCATGCTCCACGGTATCGGCCCTAAAACAGGCCAGCCTACCAGCCAAAGGCTGTATGTCCAGCCCTTGCTCTTGGCCGTTTCCATCGGGCAGAAACATGCGTAGTTCGCCGCCATCGCCCGGTTTCCAATCCATGTTGAGGTAACAGATAAAAGAGATACGGCGGTGGCCGTCGCCCTTAAACTGGTCTAAGTGGCGGGCATAGCGGCTGCCAGCGGGGTAAAAGGTAAAATGCGTCTCAAAGTCTTTCAATCCCAGATAACATACTTGGTTCAGCGCACCCATCAGCTCCGTTACTCTATCAAGAAACACTTTTACGGGTGCCGAGGCGCTGGCGGGCTCAATCCAATGGATGAAATCGCCCCGCAGGCCGTGCAGTTGCTGGTAATCGGCCCCGCTGCCTATGCCCGCTTTTTTAAACTCGCCGTCTTCTCTTTGGTGGTCCAATACTTTCAGCACGGCAGCCACTTCTTCGTTCGAAAAAAATCCATCCAATATGGAATAGCCTTTCTCCGCAATGTCTATGGCCACTTCTTCGTAAGGTAAAAGAGTACTGTCGCTCAAGGGGAAAAGAATTTTAAAGCAGCAAAGATACAGGGGATGGACACTTTATCGAAGTACATTTTGTTAAAATACGTCAAC
>CAYYZT010000215.1:2971-6125 GCA_964476015.1 uncultured Chitinophaga sp. | reverse complement strand
CTCGCGGTTTTTGATGTCCTCCTCATAAGCCGCTATCTGTGCTTGTATCTGCTTCAAATCCTCTTCAAGCACATCGATGGAGCGTTTGCCGTTTACCAGCTTCTCGCCTTTGATAATGGCCACGGCATCGTCGTACAAAATGCGGGTAAAAGGTTTGTTGGCCTTTTCGAGGTTTTCGATATTGCGGCCGATGATTTCCAGTTCCGCACGGCAATGTTGTAGAACTGTGGAAATCAAGTGGCGCACAAATTCCTCAATCACGTCCATATCTTGGTCAAGGTCGCAGAACATCATTTCCGGTTCTATCATCCAAAACTCGGAAAGGTGGCGGCGGGTCTTGCTTTTCTCCGCGCGAAAGGTAGGTCCAAACGTGTAAATCTTGTTCTGCGCGAAGGCCATCGCCTCGCCATACAACTGCCCACTCTGGCTCAAATAGGCCGGTTCGCCGTAAAAATCCGTTTCAAAAAGCGTGCTGGTGCCCTCGCTGGCATTGCCCGTAAAAATAGGGGCATCCATCAGCACAAAGTCCCTGTCTTGGAAGAACTGGTGTATGGCAAAAATAATTTTGTTGCGCACCCGCATAATGGCCCACTGGCGTTTGCTGCGCAGCCACAAGTGGCGTTGGTCCATCAAGAAATCCACGCCGTGCTCTTTGGGGGTAATGGGGTATTCGTTTGACTCGCCCAACACTTCCAAACTGCTTACTTGCAGCTCGAAACCGCCAATTTGTCGCTCATCCTTCACCACATTACCGGTGAGGGAGATAGAACCCTCTTGGCCCAAGCGTTTAGCGGCCTCAAATGGCTCGTCGCCCACTATTTCCTGATTGATTACGCATTGGCAAAAGCCCGTGCCATCCCTCAATACAATAAATACCAACCCCTTGCTGTCGCGCGAGTTGCTCACCCATCCTTGCAGGGTAACTTCTTGGCCCTCAAAGGCGGCCAGCTTATTTATAAATGTCTTCATGAAGCCTAGGCTACTGTGGTTTATCTCAAAATGATTTGCTAAATTAATACTAATTTTGACCGAGAGGGAGAAGGAAACGGGAAATAAGAAATGAGGGATATGAAACTAACAGAAAACTACTGTCAGCTTATGTTTTGAGGGTTTGGCATAGTTTATGATTGTGCAAATACTTACCACAACGCCATTTCACATTTCTTATCCCATATTTTCCTATCTGAGAAAAGGAGGACCACACTATGCTAAACCAGAACCTCAGCCAAAAGCTACTACAGAAGCTATCGCCGCAGCAGATACAATTGATGAAACTGCTGCAAGTGCCCACCGCCCAACTGGAGCAACGCATCAAGGAAGAACTGGAGATTAACCCTGCCTTGGAAGAACCCAGTATGTTGGAAGACAACTATGAGGAGACCCCGGATGTAGATGCCCAATCGGAGGGAGAAACCGAGACCAAGGAAGTGGAAGACGGCGTGGAGCGCGACAGCTTGGAAGAAATTGATTTCTCTGACTACTACGACGATGACGACATCGCTTCCTACAAACTGAAAGACAACAACTACCCCGACCCGGACGAGGAACGCACACTGCCCATTGCCATGCAGAGCAGTTTCCACGAGTTTTTGGATGGGCAGTTGAGCCTGTTGCAACTGGACGACCGCGAACACCAAATTGCCGACCAGCTTATCGGCAGTATTGACGACGACGGCTATCTGCGCCGCGAGATAGATGCCATTTGCGACGATTTGGCATTTGCCCAAAACGTGATGACGAGCGAGGATGAGGTAGAACGCATCCTGAAGCAAATACAAACCTTCGACCCGCCGGGCGTAGGGGCCAGGGATTTGCAGGAGTGCCTGCTTATACAACTGCGCCGCGCCGAGCACCAAGACGAAAACGTGGAACTGGCCAAACACATCATCCAAGACCAGTTTGAGCACTTTACCAAGAAGCATTACGAAAAGCTGGAAAAGGCCCTCAACATTACCGAGGAGCAACTGAAACATGCCATTGATGCCATACTAAAGCTTAACCCCAAGCCGGGCAGCGGCTACAGCGGCAGCAACAACAACGAGCAGTACCTTACGCCGGATTTCTTCATAGCCAACAACAACGGCGAACTGCAGCTTACCCTCAACTCGCGCAACGCGCCGGAGCTGAAAATAAGCCGCAACTTTAAGGAAATGCTGCAAACGTACGACCAGAGCAAGACCAAAACCCGTGAGCAGAAAGAGGCCGTATTGTTCATCAAGCAGAAAATTGACAGTGCCAAGTGGTTTATTGATGCCATACAGCAACGCCAACAAACGCTGATGAAAACGATGCGCACCATTTTGGAGTACCAATACGATTTCTTCCTTACGGGCGATGAAACCACCATGCGCCCGATGATATTGAAGGATATTGCCGAGCGCACCGATTTGGATATATCCACCGTGAGCCGCGTGGCCAACAGCAAATACGTGCAAACGGAGTTTGGCACCTTCCCACTCAAGTATTTCTTTAGCGAGAGCCTGCAAACGGACAGCGGCGAGGAAGTATCGACCCGCGAGGTAAAGAGCATCTTGAACGACCTGATAAGCAAGGAAAACAAGAAACGCCCCCTGAGCGACCAAAAGCTGATGGAGTACCTGAACAAAAAAGGTTATAATATTGCACGTAGAACGGTAGCCAAATACCGCGAACAACTGAACATATCCGTAGCACGCCTACGCAAAGCATTATGAGCAACACCGAAGAGGAAGAAGACAAAGGACTTTTTGACGATATGGAAGTGGTGGTGCGCAAGCCCGCTACGGATAGTAAGGTTCTGTGGGCAATAGCCACCGTGGCCACCTATGTTTTCCACCCGCTGCTGCTGCCCACGTACGCCTTCCTTTTTGTGGATGTGTTTTTCCCGTACCAATTTATGCATTTGGGCCTGCAACAGAAAACGCAGTTGCTGATGACCATCGTAACCAATACATTGGTTTTCCCCTTGGTTACGCTGGGTTTGATGAAGGGGCTTAAAATCATCCCCAATTTCCAGCTCAATACCAACAAGGAACGCATATTGCCGTTTATTGCCATTTCGCTGTTCTATTTCTGGACCTACTTGGTTATTAAAAAGCTGGGCGTGGGCGATTATTTTGTGCATGTGGCACTGGGCGTAAGCTTGAGCATTTTTATGTCGTTTTTCCTCAACGTG
>CAYYZT010000215.1:0-2961 GCA_964476015.1 uncultured Chitinophaga sp. | reverse complement strand
CGTGTTTTACAAAATAAGCCTGCACTCTGTGGGCGCGGGCGGCTTTATGGGCATTGCTTTCACGCTTACCATGATATCTACTTTCAACCTGTTGTTTCCCTTGTTGCTCGTTATCGTAATGGCGGGCTTGGTAGGCTCCTCAAGGCTTTTCCTCGGTGCCCACACCACCCGCGAGGTACTCACCGGCTACATGGTGGGCCTATTGGGCCAAATGGTGGCGTTCACGTATTTCTAAGTTTCGATGACATTACGGATTTAACCACAAAGGACACAAAGTTTTAAAACACAAAGTCCACTAAGTATTTTTTGGTGTTCTTCGTGCCCTTCTTAGTGTTCTTCGTGTTTAAGTAACACTATACCTTTTAGTCGCGACCGCTTGCAAAAACCCGTAACTCGCAACCCGTAACCCGCAACTAATTTCCTATCTTCGCAGCCAAATACCCCCACACGTTATGGCCGAAGTAAAGGAACTCCAGAAGATTGCCAGCCAAGTAAGGCGCGATATTGTACGTATGGTTCACGGTGCGCAATCGGGCCACCCCGGCGGCTCGCTGGGCTGCACCGATTACTTGGTAACCCTTTACTTCCACACCCTGCGCCACAACCCCAACTTTACCATGGACGGCATCGGGGAGGATTTGTTTTTCCTAAGCAACGGCCACATTTCGCCGGTTTGGTATAGCACCTTGGCGCGTGCGGGCTATTTTCCGGTAAACGAACTGGCCACTTTCCGCCATATCGATAGCCGTTTGCAGGGCCACCCTACCACCAAAGAGCATTTGCCGGGCATCCGCGTGGCCTCGGGCTCGTTGGGCCAAGGCATGTCGGTAGCCATTGGCGCGGCACAGGCCAAAAAACTGAACGGCGACAAGCATTTGGTATTTACCCTGCACGGCGACGGCGAGATACAGGAAGGCCAGATTTGGGAAGCCGCCATGTATGCCGCCCATAACAAGGTGGACAACCTGATTTCGGCCATAGACTGCAACGATGCACAGATTGACGGCCACGTGCAGGATGTATTGAGCCTAGGCAACCTGCGCGCCAAGTGGGAAGCTTTCGGCTGGCACGTGCTGGAAGTGGACGGACACAACATAGCTAAGCTGATAGCGGTGTTGGACGAGGCCATTGGCCTTACCGGCAAGGGCAAACCCATTATGATACTGATGACCACCGCCATGGGCAAGGGCGTGGACTTTATGGAAGGCAGCCCCAAATGGCACGGCGTAGCACCCGACGACAAGCAACTAGCCCAAGCCTTGGAGCAGTTGGAAGAGACGTTGGGGGATTATTGATAAGGAACCTTGGCCCAACGTATTTTGGTTAGGAAAGTATTATCTTTAGTATATGGACCAATATATTGTTCGCCTAAAAGACCGCTCCAAAAGAAAGCTGTTTTTAGATCTTTTAAAACAGTTGGATTTTGTGGAGGATGTGAAGCAAGTAAGGAATGCGTCTAAAACAAAAGCCATAGCCGAGTTTTTAGGAGCACTTAATGAGGTGGAGCAACATCAGAAGGGAGAAGCTCAATTGCGCAACGCAAAAGATTTCCTGAATGAGCTTTGAGATAATCACCACCAGCTTTTTTGAAAAACAAGCAAGAAAGCTGGCCAAGAAACATGCCTCACTAAAACAAGATATTCTCGCGCTAATCACTTCTCTTGAAACAAGTCCTGAACAAGGTGTCGGTTTAGGCAAAGATTGCTATAAAGTTCGACTTGCCATTAAATCAAAAAGCAGGGGAAAATCGGGTGGAGCAAGGGTAATTACATGTGTTAAGGTAATCAATACAAAGGTGTACTTATTAAGCATTTACGATAAAGCAGATAAGGAAACTTTGGGTGAGCAAGAACTTACGCTTCTTCTTGAAATGGTGCCGCAACAGGTTGATAACAAATAGCAGTTTGGCTGTAGCTTTCATCTCTCATTTAGGTTCAAAATAAACCCCCTCCCCCTACATACCACACGCCGCACACCATCCGTTTGTATGGGGTGGCCTAACAACATTACCAAATCTTCCGTAGCTTAGATTGCCACGCTTAACAGCACCTGTTGAAACCAAACACGCACCCATACCTATCTAGGCGTTCCTCAAGCCTGATTGCCAAGGTGGCTTGTGCGGTATGCCTATTGTTTGGGGTAATGGCAGCCCATGCCCAGCAAGAAAAATTCCAGCCGAAAACGCAGCGCATCCTCTTCGTGCTCGATGCCTCGGGCAGCATGTATGACGGGTTTGACGGCACCAACCGCTGGGAAGCCTCCAAAAAACTCCTTAGCCACTTGGTGGACAGCATCAACCAAGCCAACCCGAGGGTAGAACTGGGATTGCGCGTGTACGGCCACCAGTTCCACAAAGACCAAAAAAACTGCCAAGATAGCAAGCTGGAAGTACCCTTCGGCACAAAAAACGCGGGGCAAATAAAGGCCCTGTTGGCCAAAACAACCCCGCAAGGCTGGACCCCGATAGCCTACTCGATGCGACAGTCGGTAGACGATTTCCCCAACACGCCCGGCTCCGTCAACTCCATCATCCTCATTACCGACGGGCTGGAAACCTGCGGCGCCAACCTGTGCGATTTGGCGCAGTTTCTGGCCGCAAGGCGCATTACGGTAAAGCCCTTTATCATCGGTTTGGGGCTAAAACCCGGCGATAGCAAACATTTCGATTGTTTGGGGACGTATTTCGATGCATCGAGCAACGAGAAGTTCAAGAGCATTTTGGATACGGTGGTAAGCCGCTCGCTTACCCTTACCACGGCCCAGATAAGCCTATTGGATGCACAGGGCAACCCCAAGGAAACCAATGTGGAAATAAGCCTGTACGACCACCACAACGGCGCACTGCTATACAATTTCATCCATACCCTTAATGGCCGAGGGCTGCCCGACACCCTCCGCCTGGACCCCATGGGCAGCTACGACATGCATGTGCATACCATACCCCCCATCATCAAAAAAGGC
>CAYYZT010000214.1:0-6136 GCA_964476015.1 uncultured Chitinophaga sp. | reverse complement strand
ATGTTGCTGAACGGTTTCATTCAGGTAGCCCCCACTACCCTCCACAACCGTACCAAGCCGGTAGTATCGGCATCGCAAAACGATGTGTGCGAAGGCGGCACGGTTTCGTTCTCGGTTACGGGCAGCTACAACAGTGCCAACATCATAGAACGGGAGTGGAGAATATACACCGATGCCCAAGGACCCGGCTCGCCATACCAAAGCAGCACGGCAGTATCTGCCGTGGTTACCTTTAACACAGTGGGCACTTATCGGGTACGCTATCGGGAACGGCACAACTGCTGCGGATGGAGCACGCCGTCGTTCCAAACGGTAACGGTATTCCAAAACCCTGTTGCCCCTGCCTTGGCACTTACGCCAAACGATGCTACCATTTGCCGCGGCGGGCAAGTAAAAGCGGTGGTTACACCCGGCTCGCAAGGCACTGGCTGCACCGAAACCTATGAATACCGGATAGATGGTGGCAACTGGCTACCTTATACCTCCAATACGCTTATCGGCGGCACGGCTTTGAGCAGCATCAGCATCAAGGCCACTCGCTCTTGCACCGGCGAGGGATGTACGCCTATTGTGGAAGAAGAGCATACGTGGTCTGTAGTAAACCCGCCGGTGTGGCTTACCAATACTATTACCCCTACCCTCAATTGCTTGGGCGGCATAGTAACCTTTAATGCCACCGTTTACGGAGGCACAGGGGGCAACATCCATTGGGTTCGTTCGTTAACCCCGGGTGGCACGGGCATAGTAGTTACCTCGCCCGATTATCCCCCAAGTACCGGCACGTACTACTATCGCCCAATATATACCAGTGCTTATACGGGCTGTGTTTTAAGCGATGGCACGGAGCACACTATACCTATAGTTTTAGGCACCATGCCCAGCGCAGCAAATCCCATTAGCGGCCCTGCCACCGTTACGTTCGCACAGCAAGGCGTGGTGTACACCACCACCCCGGTGGCCAATGCCGTTTCGTACGATTGGACGGTTCCTTCCGGCGCGGTAATCGTATCGGGGCAAGGCACTACTTCCATTACGGTCGATTTTACCACTGCTACCGGTGGAGATGTGGTGGTATGGCCGATTAACGGTTTGTGCGTTGGCGATCCGGATTACCACACCGTAACGGTTGGGGGCTTGCCCCTGATTTGGACGGGCAACGTGGATAATTCTTGGAACGTGGCCGGCAACTGGAGCACCAACAATGTGCCCACTGCGGCTGACGATGTATTGATACCCATAAGCAGGCCTCACTATCCGCAAACTTATACCGCAAACCCAGTAGCCCATAAGTTGATGATTGAAAACGCCGCATCCGTAACCTTGGAGCCAGGCTTCGATTTATTGATTGGCGGAGATATAGAGGTTTTTGCCGGAGGCAGATTAGAAGTAACGGCCCAAGCTGGTGCAACGCCTGCTATCCGCGTGGGCGGAAACTGGATGGTAATGGGCAACTTTGTTCCTGCAACGGGTACCGTGTACTTTAATGGCTCGCAGCCGCAGCAAATCATTGGCGATGCCACTTTCTATAGTTTGCAAATAACTAGCACCCACGCCAGTGGCGTATCCATAGCTAGCGGGGCAACCAAAATACATGGCGGCCTCAATTTGGATGAAGGCAGCATTACCACCAACAACCGCTTAACCATAGTGTCGGACATAAACGGCACCGGATGGGTGAACGATTTTACCACGGGCATGAACGGAACCATAAACGGCAACATTACCATGCAGCGGTATTTTGCACCGGCTTCCTTTGCCACGGCTTTCCACTATATCGGCTCGGCGGTAAACACCCCGTCAGTAGCTACGCAGCTTAGCGAGCTGGCCCTGTACGGCCCGGATGGCGCCCAGTTGATACCTACACCGGATTGCAACCCGAACGGGGTGCAGCATTACTCTCCGTACGGCAACCTGTTTGAGTGGAAAGAAAACGCGAGATATGTAAACCTTTGCAGCCAACTTGGATGGCACGTTCGCTCTGCCAACAGCTTGACCAACGGCAGGGGCTATGCCGCCATCATTAGCCGCAGCGCACCGTTTACCTTGGATTTGCAAGGCACGGCCAATACGGGCAACATATCTTACAGCGGCCTCACTAAAGCCGATGGCGACGGATGGCACCTGGTGAGCAACCCTTATCCTTCCCCTATTATCTGGAATGCCCCGGCAGGCTTTATCGGTGCCGCGCATTTTTGGAACTCCAGTGGCTCTTACTCCGGCACTTACCAAGCTTCCCTGTCGGGCATTGGGGTAGAAATCCCGTCGATGCAAAGCTTCTTTATACAGATAAGCGGTGCCGGACCGGGCAACTTTACCCTCAACAACAGCGACAGGACCACGGGCGACAATGCCAACTTCCAACGCCAAGCCAATTGGTACGACCATATTTTGAACGTGGAACTGGAAGGCAACGGCTTTGCCGACCGCACGGTAATATACTTCGGCGAAAACCCGACCGATGAGTGGGACGATATGTTCGATGCCCAGAAAAAAGAAAGCCGGGCCAACCAGCCCACCTTGTACACCCGTATTGCCAACTATCCTAAATATGTGGGCATCAACGGCTTGCCTACCACCAACAGCAAGGTGGTATCAGTACCGATGGGAATGCTGGTGGGCACTGCCGGGGCTTATACCTTTACGTTTAACGACCTTGCCACCTTTGATGCCACCACGCTTATCTATCTGGAGGATTTGAAAACAGGAACCATACAAAACATGCGGGCAAACAACACCTATGCCTTTACGGCCACGCTTGCCGATGACCCAGAGCGTTTTGTAATCCACTTCTATCCGCCAGCCACGGTGGCCAGCACAGATGCCGATTGCGAAGGGCTTAACGGTAGCATTAGTATGGACTTGGGCGTGTTCAACGTGGGCGGCAGCGCGCTTACTTGGGATAGCTATGCCTTGCTAGACAGTGCAGGCAATACGGTATCCACCAACACGAACGTGAACGGCAATATAGGTATGGCAAACATACCTGCCGGCAATTACACGCTGCAACTAAGCATACAAGGCTACCAAACCAGCCAAGCTGTTACGGTGGATGCGCCCACGCCAGTGGATGCCGCTTATGCGCCCGATTTTGGCCAAGCATACACGCTCGCTATCTTGGGCTTCAGCAACCAGTCGACAAACGCATTATACTACAACTGGAGCTTTGGCGATGGCAACACCTCAACCTTTGCCGACCCTACCCATATCTACAACCAGCCAGGCCTGTACGATGTGACGTTGATAGCCAGCAGCGACGAGTGCTCTGATACCTATACCAGCAAAGTAGAAGTGTTGGAAGTAACCGTAGGCCTACCTACCGATGTATTGTCGCAGGGCGTGCGCATTACCAGCTACAGCGATGTGATAACCATTGGTTTCACAAACCTTGCCGACCCTGTGGTACAAGTAGACATATTTGACCTTACGGGCCGCAAAATCATCCAAACACTGCCATTGGAAACGGCGCAGGCCAAACATGAAATCAAACTTAATACCATCCCAACGGGCTATTATTTCGTGCGGGTAACGGGTGCCACCACCCATACTGACGAAAAAGTATTCTTGACCTCGGGCAGGTAAGCTTTAAAGAATTGCAAAACGAGCGAGGGCCGCACTTTTGGTGCGGCCCTCGCTCGTTTTATGTCGTTTTTAAGACACAGTTGCACCACAAAGGAATCCTTTTAAACGGAATGGAAAAATCTAAAAGCCAGAAGCAATTTATCACTTAAAAAGCTAATAATTTACTAGACACTCCACTGTATTCTTTTTTAGCCAGAACAACTTTTTACAATAATTTTCGTATCGACACAATTAGCGACTGGTCAACATTTGCGTATGTTTTTTTGAACATTTGCCCATACGATTACATTTTTTTGGACACCTAAATGTTGACACAATAAATTTACTATATTATCTTAGGGTGGTTATATTGGAAACAGACAGCATAACACACCCATTTAAATGTTATCGGCATAGTTAGCAAATAGCTCTAGCCCCGAGCCCAAAACACGCACTATGAAACAATTCGACACACAACAATCATTTACCATGAACCACACCCCTCGCCTTGGGCGCAAAAAATGCCTGCTTGGTGTAGCCGTTGCGCTGTTTGCGTTTTTTACAATATTGACCCCGCGCACGGCATCGGCCCAATGTGCCGCTGGGGGCGTTAGCTACCTGCCCCAAAACGCCAACAACATGGCTATGTGGTCGGACTATGGGGGCACGTGCTACTACATGGGCGAGTACATGGAAATGACCAACGTAAGGGCTGGCGATGCTTTCCTTAGCTGGAGTTGCGGCGCGGGCTACGATACACAAATAACTGTATTTAACAGCAGCAACCAAGCCATTGCCTACAATGACTTTCATGGTCCTGGTTGCTACGGCATAGACCCTGCCTCCGTTTTTTGGGTGGCACCTGCGGCAGGCACCTACCAAGTGAAGATAAACAGGTATAATTGCGCCACGCAAAACAACTGCGTTCCATTATACTCTCGCAAGGTTGAGCCATGGACAGGTAGCTCTGGCCATACGGGCGCGCCCGGTTGCGGCAGTTTCAACAACTACAACGTTGGCAGCGGTACATACACCTATTTCACTATGCACCAAGGCTTGTCATACACCGTAAGCACTTGCGGAACCGGTTTTGACGACCACCTTACCATTTACCAACTCAATTCGGGAGGCAGCCAATGGATGCCCATCCAATACAATAACGACAATGGCCCCGAATGTTCGGGCACGGCGGCCTCTCTTACTTTTACCGCTCCCGCCCCTACCTATAGTGTAAACCACTATATCGCTATCGTAAACCGTGTGGGTTGGTCAACCCCATCGTTTACCTACCAACTACCAGGCACCAACAGCAACAATGGTGGCAACGGTGCGGGCAACCAGCGTTTCATGCTTCACGACTTTGCCGGCACTTCCGCGGTGCTGCGTTTCCGCGAGAACCCGCCGCCCACCCCCGGCACGCCCACTGGAGGCGGCACCCAATGCGGGGGCAGCCGCACCCTTACCCGCTCGGGCAGCCCAGGCACCAACGTTACTTGGCACTGGGTAAACAGTGCTTCAAGCACCACATCGCTGGGCACCGGTGCCACTTATGGCGCAAGCAGTTCGGGTACCTACTATGTTCGCCCGCAAAGTGTAACCGGTTGCTGGGGAACGGCTTCTGCCGGGGTAAGTGTAACCATACAATCAACGGCCAACAACCCCGGTGCCATTACCGCACCATCGAGCATGTGCGTGGGCGGCTCGGGCAACATTACCAACGTTACCGCAGCCACCACCGGCACGCCTGCGTCGGCAGGGCCGGACTATTATTACTATTGGCGCCGCAACACCGCCCCTGTTGTTGGCTGGACAATGTATAACGGGCCTACTACCTCTCTAACCTCAGCAATTCCGGCAGCGGTTACAGGAACAGCGGGAACATACGAACTGGCACGAAACTCCGCGTTTGGATGCGCGGGCGAAGTTTCCGCGCCTTTCCTAACGCTTACGGTAAATGCGCTACCGAGCAACCCATCCGTTAGCAACCAAAGCCGTTGCGGAACGGGTACGGTGGCCTTCTCTGGCACGCCCGGTGCAAACGGCACCATATTGCGCTGGTACAACGCCTCCTCAGGAGGCACGTTGCTGGCCACCAACAACAGCTATACCACCCCATCTATTAGCGGCACTACCAATTACTGGGTATCATCCTACAACGCTACCACCACCTGCGAAAGCGCACGGATACAGGTAACTGCAACCGTACATGCCATACCAAGCAACCCTAGCGTGGCCAACCAACAGCGTTGCGGAACAGGCACCGTTACTTTTAGCGGCACACCGGGTGCCAATGGCACTATATTGCGCTGGTACAACGCCAGTTCGGGCGGTACGCTGCTGGCTACCAACAACAGCTATACCACCCCATCCATCAGCGGCACTACCAACTATTGGGTATCGAGCTACAATGCCACCACTACTTGCGAAGGCGCAAGAATACAGGTAACCGCTACTATCGACCCGATTCCTGCCGACCCTTCAACGGTGGCCAACCAGCAACGTTGCGGTGCGGGTACGGTAACCTTTAGCGGCACACCGGGTGCCAATGGCACTATATTGCGCTGGTACAACGCCAGTT
>CAYYZT010000213.1:4518-6175 GCA_964476015.1 uncultured Chitinophaga sp. | reverse complement strand
GGCAATGGCGATGATGCCGGCATCCTTTACCTCCTTGGTGGCATCCTCCTCCAGCCATTCCTCACCTTCCTTTACCAAGCCGGCCATGGCCTTGCATTTGGTACGGCCCGCACCGATTCCAAGCAATTTCATGGCCTGCTCAAGGCGTTCTGCTTGGCCTTTGGTTTCTTGCAGGTGGTCTTTGATGGCCTGCTTCAATTGTGGATCGCTCGCTTTCTGCGCCATTTTCGGCAGCGCCTCTATCAATTGTTTCTCGGCACTATAAAGGTCTTGCACTTCGTGCTCTAGTAAGTCTTGCAGGTTTCGTTGTTTCTCTGCCATAACGGTTCGGTTTAAAGGTTATCAAAATGTGTATGATATAGGAAAATATTATGCCAGCGGACTGTATGTAGCAAAATGGCCGATATTGAAAACTGTTGTTTAAGCTTTCGATTGCAATGTTCTACAAGTGGGGTTGCCCATAGTTGAGACAATTTCACATTTGTTTAGATGAAATTTTACTAAATAATATTTCTCTAAATATGCAAACATCTTTTACATCCTATGTCAGCTGCTATTACTTGCCTATTGAATAAACCATAATCAGCTTTGGCATCGAATTTGCAAAACATGCAATTACCCCCGAGGAAAGAGATTTGTCTTGCTAGGGTGCGTTTTATCTAACCCATTTTTTAAACCTTACACCCAATGACCACAGCCGCTAAGCCTAACAGGCGTGGGGATGCCTTGCCTCATAACCACAAAACGCAATCGGAGCACCCTATAAGCCTTGTATGCTTCTCCCACTTGCGGTGGGACTTTGTATACCAGCGCCCACAGCACTTGCTTACCCGCATGGCCGATACCTATCGGGTATTTTTCATCGAAGAGCCAATATACGAAAGCGACATCTGCGAACGGCTGGATGTGACCCATACATTGGAAGGCATCTTTAGGGTAAAGCCGATCCTCTGCGATGACATGCAGCACGCCGAGAAGCGCAATGAAGTATTGCGCAACCTTATCGAGGGGCTATTCCGGCAATACGATATCGAGCAGTATGCATTCTGGTATTACACCCCTATGATGCTCCCTTTCACCGATCACTTTAAGCCCGAACTGGTGGTGTACGATTGCATGGATGAGCTTTCGGCCTTCAAGCATGCACCGACGGAGCTGAAAGAGTACGAGGCCGAACTGCTGCGCAGGGCCGATGTAGTGTTCACGGGTGGGCATACACTGTATGAAGCCAAGCGAACACAGCACCACAACATCTATCCTTTCCCCAGCAGCATTGATAGGAACCATTTCCAGCAGGCGCGCAACATGACGGACGAACCAGCCGACCAGCAATACATCCCGCATCCGCGCCTTGGGTTTTTCGGGGTAATAGATGAACGGTTTGACATCGAGTTGATACGCCAAGCAGCAGCCTCGAAACCCGACTGGCAGTTTGTGTTGATAGGCCCGGTAGTGAAGATTGATCCGGCAACATTGCCGCAGGCCGGCAACATCCATTACTTGGGCATGAAGAATTACAAAGAACTGCCCGCCTACCTTGCCGGGTGGGATATTGCCCTTATCCCGTTTGCCATCAACGAGTCCACGCGGTTCATCAGCCCTACCAAAACTCCCGAGTACTTGGCGGCAGGCAAGCCTGTAATCTCCACTCCCATTA
>CAYYZT010000213.1:4174-4508 GCA_964476015.1 uncultured Chitinophaga sp. | reverse complement strand
CGGGGTTACCACGTCGGTAATGGGAGTGGTAACCCCGTATGGCGACGTGGGCTTGGTGGAAATAGCCGCCGATGCCGATGGGTTGGTGGGCAAAGCCGAAAAGATAATGGATATGACCATGGAAGAGCGGTTAAAATGGGCCAAGGAATCCGATAGGTTCCTTGCGAACACTTCTTGGGACAATACCGCATCGCAAATGAAGCTGCTGATGGCCAAGGCCATGGCAAAGCGCAACGTAACCGTTTGATAAAACCAAAACACACGCAGGAGATAGAACTATGTACGACTATATGATAGTAGGGGCCGGTTTCGCGGGAAGCGTACTGGCCGAGCG
>CAYYZT010000213.1:756-4164 GCA_964476015.1 uncultured Chitinophaga sp. | reverse complement strand
CGCAATCATATCGGCGGGAATGCCTTCGACCATTATGACGATGCTGGCGTGCTGGTACACAAATACGGGCCGCATATTTTCCATACCAACTCGAAAGAGGTTTTTCAATACCTATCCAAGTTTACCGACTGGAGGCCTTATGAGCACCGGGTATTGGGCAGTGTTGATGGGCAACTGGTACCCATCCCCATCAACCTTACCACCATCAACACGCTGTATGGCCTAAGCCTAAGTAGTGACGAAATGGAGAAGTTTTTGGAAAGCAAGGCTGCGGATATTGCCCAAGTGCGTACCTCGGAAGATGTGGTACTTAAGAAAGTGGGCAAAGAACTGTATGAAAAGTTCTTCAAGTACTATACCCGCAAACAGTGGGACTTAGACCCATCGGAACTTGATGCATCCGTTACCTCTCGTGTGCCCACCCGCACCAACAAGGATGACCGGTACTTTACCGACACCTATCAAGCGATGCCGCTGCACGGGTACACCCGCATGTTCGAAAAAATGCTGTCGAACCCAAACATCAGTATCATGCTCAATACCGATTACCACGAGGTGCTGGATAAAGTGTCGTTCAAAAAGCTGATATACACAGGCCCTGTGGACGAGTACTTTGATTTTGAGTATGGCCGCTTGCCGTACCGTTCCATCAACTTCAAGTTTGAAACCTTGGATATGGAGACGTACCAGAAGACGGGCACCATCAATTTCCCGAACGAGCATGCCTATACCCGCATCACGGAGTTTAAGTACCTTACGGGGCAAAAGCACAACAAAACTACCATCGTATTTGAATACCCAACTGCGGAGGGCGACCCGTATTATCCCGTGCCACGCCCGGAGAATGCGGAGGTATACAAGAAGTACCAGCAATTGGCCGATGCCGAGCAGGATACCTACTTTGTGGGCAGGCTAGCCACTTACAAGTACTACAACATGGATCAAGTGGTGGCCCAAGCGCTTACGCTATACAAGAGGTTAGCCAAGGAGGAAACCGAAACCAATGCCCTTGAAGCAGATATAGGTTTGAATGGACACAACGGCCACGCGCATACCGATAGCGAAAACGGTGAAACAAAACAGTATCCAGCATTGCGTCCCATACTGGACAACCATTTTATCCGCCGCATGCGCCGCATCCGGAGCCAAAACACCACCAAGCAAAATGGAGTTGCATAACCTAGGTCCGTTCCGCTCGTTTTGGCAGGCTGGCTATGAGTGTGCCGACCACCCGAACTGCTTCGGCAACCGGGTGGACATGCTGCGTATTACCGCCCACGACACCTGCGTGGCCGATGACTATATTGCCATCAAGCAACTGGGCATCGCCACGGCGCGAGAGGGCATCCGCTGGAGCCACGTGGAACGAATGCCAAGCCAGTATGATTGGGCCGAGGTGCAAAACCGTATACAGGTTGGGCAAGAGCAAGGTGTACAGCAGATATGGGACCTGTGCCACTTCGGCTATCCCGATTACCTGTCGCCCCTGCACCCACATTTTGCGGGCAGGTTTACCGATTTGTGCCGGGCATTTGCCAGTTTGTGGAAAGAGGTAGGTACCGAACGCTTGATGGTGATACCTATAAATGAGATGAGTTTCATTTCGTGGCTGGGCGGCGATGTGCGCGGCACGGTGCCTTATACCTGGCACAATGGCTTTGAGGTAAAGTACCGCTTGGTGATGGCATTTATACAAGGCACTAGGGCAATAAAGGAGATACTGTCCGATGCGCTGGTATTGAGTTCGGAACCGTTGATACATGTGTTCCCACAGCGTGGCCGAGTAGGTACACCGCACGAAATACGTGGCTTGCGGGAATCGCAGTTCCAGGCCATGGACATGGTGACAGGCCGCATGTGCCCCGAACTGGGTGGCTCGCCCGATGTAGTGGACATCATGGGCTTCAACTTCTACTACGACAACCAATGGCGACACTGCGAAGGCCGCACCTGTTGGGAAACCGACAGGGGAACAGCTTGGCTAAAACCATCCCGGCTGTTGATGAAGGCATACAGGCGCTACGGCAAGCCGTTCTTTATCTCCGAAACCAGCCACTTGGGCACCGGCAGGGGCGAATGGCTGGAATATATGGCCGACGAGTGCCAGACCGTGATAAACCGCGGCGGCGACCTGCGCGGCGTATGCCTGTACCCGATACTGGATAGACCCGACTGGGACCACCTACACCAATGGCACAACAGTGGCATGTGGGATTTGGTGCCTCAAGGCGAGGAACCACCTAAGCGTGTACTGTGCGAGCACTATGCCCAATCGTTGCAAAAAGTACAGCACGCTTTGAAGTCCCAAGCACCCCACATATCCACTATTGCCAACCTGCCACTGTCTACCGCCAACATTGATTAAACCCAAACCAAAAACCTTACGACATGAACAGCAGAGACCAAAGCAACCATACCGGTAAATATGTATTGATAACTGGCGGCACCCAGGGCATAGGCTACGAGCTGGCGAAGATATTCGCCGAGCATGGGCACAACCTGATACTGGTGGCCCGCCACGAGGATGAGCTTGAAAAAATCGCATCGGAACTTAGGCAGAACTATCATGTACAAGCAGAGTACTTCGCAAAAGACCTTTTTGTGTTCGAGAACGCCTTCGAGCTATATGAGGAAGTGAAAGCTAAGGGTTTTGAAGTGGATATACTGGTAAACGATGCGGGACAGGGCCAGTACGGCAAATTCGTGAATAACGACATCTACCACTATTTGGACATTATCCAACTCAACATTGCCTCGCTTACCGTGCTTACCCATCTTTACCTTAAGGATATGGTGACCAAAGGCACGGGCAAGATACTGAACCTGTCATCCATCGCGGGCACGGTACCTGGCCCGTACCAAGCGGTTTACCATGCCACCAAGGCCTACGTGCAGTCGTTTACCATCGCCGTGCGCGACGAGGCCCGCAATACGGGCGTTACCCTCACCGCGCTGCTGCCCGGTGCCACGGAAACCGACTTCTTTAACAAGGCCGAAATGAACGAATCAAAAGTGGTACAGGAAGGCCAAATGTACGACCCTGCGGACGTGGCCAAGGACGGCTACGATGCCTTGATGGCGGGCAAGGATATGGTGATATCGGGCTTCAAGAACAAGGTGCAGGTTACTATGTCGAACTTTATGAGCGATAGTGCCAACGCCGCTACCATGCGCGAGCAGCAGAAACCTGTGCACGGCGAAGAAGATAGCAGGCACTGATAAAATAGAAGATGATATATCCGCTGTACTTCCATTCCAACGAACCTGCGAGGTTTTTTGGAATGGAAGTTGTTTTTATTTCGATAACCAAACGCCGACAGTATGAGTACCCAGACCCGCGACCGGAAATATATGGGCAAGGACAAGGAGCCCGAGGACATAGAGGTGGTAAAAGCCAAGGGCAGCCAT
>CAYYZT010000213.1:0-746 GCA_964476015.1 uncultured Chitinophaga sp. | reverse complement strand
CACGCTTCATATACAAAGGCTGGGCCGACCTTGGCGAGTTGCTGGCCGACATTACGCCGGGCAAGCTACAGAAATGCTACCGCGTAACGGGCGGCACCGAAGCCGTGGAGGGCGCACTACAGATTGCCATGGCCTATACGGGCAGGCACAAATTCCTTTCCATCGAGGGCAGCTACCATGGCAACTCGCTGGCCACGCTGAGCATCGGCGACTCGGAGAACCGCAAGATGTTCAAGCTTATGGATGGCTGCTACAAGATCGATCCGCCCTTGGATGAACGGGCCATCCAAAAAGTGGAGACGATACTGAAGCGCAGGGAAATAGCGGCCTTTATCATGGAGCCCATCATCTTCAACCTCGGCGTACTGATACCCGAGCAGGTGTTCATGACCAAGCTCAGGGAACTATGCACCAAGTACGGCACCCTGTTGGTTATTGACGAAGTGGGCTCCGGGTTTGGCACCACGGGCAAGATGTTTGCCGTGGAGCACTTCGGCATCGAGCCCGATATTATGACCATGGCCAAATCCATAACGGGCGGCTACGGCGCGTTGGGAGCTACTATTACTACCAAGGCTATTGCCGACAAGGTGGAGGGCAACATCCGCCTTTACTCCACCTACGGCTGGCACCCGGCTGCGGTAGAGGCCGCCATTGCCAACATACGTTATATACAGGAGCATCAAGAAAAGCTCTTCGCCCACGTACACGAGATGAGCGCCTTCTTCAGCAGCAGCTTGCGCACT
>CAYYZT010000212.1:0-6206 GCA_964476015.1 uncultured Chitinophaga sp. | reverse complement strand
GCGGTAGTATCCAACATCGATTATATCATCAGGGTCATCAAGGGCAAAATCAACGTCTCCGGCGGTTCGGTGGCGCACATAGGTTTTGGGTTGATGATAGTGGGCATCTTGATTTCCAACTATAAGCAAGAAGTTATTTCCAAGGGCAACGTGCGCTTGGGCGATTTCAGCGAAGAGGAAAGTGCCAACAACATTCTGTTGCGGTTGAACGACCCGATACTGATGTCGGACTACTGGGTAACGTATGTAGGCGACAGCATTTACGAGGGCAAGAATTTTTACATGGTGGATTACATCCGCACCAATACGCAGGGCGACACGTTGGAGCAGTTTATGCTGATGCCGAATGCCGAGATTACCCCGCGCATGGGCATCGTGGCCCACCCCGATACGCGCCACTATCTGCATAAGGATATATACACCCACGTAACTTCGGTGCCCAACAAGGATGCCATTGAGGCCGAAGCCGATTCGTTTAAAACGGAGCAGGTGGCTTTGGGCGATACTTTCTTTATTTCCAAAGGATATGTGGTGGTAGAGGGCATCAACAAAAGCCCTAACGCGCCAGAGATAAAGCCCGGCGATATTGCCATTGGCTTGAGGCTGGGCATCTATCATCCTGTAAAAGGTAGCCGTTTGGAGGCCGAACCTGTTTATATCATCCGTGGCAGGGAAATAGTGCCCATGGTGTACGAGGTGGGCGAGATAAGCACCAAGTTCCGTATCGACAAGATATTGATAGACGAGGATAAGTTTGCCCTCGGCGTAGCGCAGCGCGATACGGCCAGCGATTTTATCGTAATGAAGGCCATCATGTTCCCGTACATTAACGTGTTGTGGATTGGCATATTGGTTATGACGGCGGGCTTTATCATCAGCATCGTGCGCCGCCGCAAGGAAAACAAGAAAGAAGCAAACCGTGCATAAGAATATCGTAATCATCGGTGCGGGCAACATGGCTTGGCACTTGGGCCACCAGTTTATCAAGGCTGGCCATAAAGTAGTAGAGGTGTTCAACCGCAGCCAAATTGCCGGCCAAGAACTGGCCGAGGAGCTGGATGCGGCTTACGTGAGCAAGCCGGAGGAGATTACCCGCAAGGCTGACATTTATATTGTTGCCGTTAGCGATCATGGTATCGACGATATTATCCTCACGCTGCAAATGGATAAGCAGATTGTGGCGCACACCAGCGGTGCCGTGCCCATGACGGGTATGGAGCGCATATCGCTCAACCACGGTATTTTCTACCCGTTGCAAACCCTTACCAAGGGCACCGAAGTGGATTTCGGCCAAGTGCCCATCTTTATAGAGGGTTCCAACGAAAAGGTAGAGAAGGAATTGACCGCCTTGGCAAAGACCATCTCCAAAAACGTACAGTTGTTGGATAGCCGCAAACGCAGGGCATTACATGTGGCGGCGGTGTTTGCCAACAACTTTACCAATTATCTCTATCATATCTCCAGCGATATATTGCGCAAGGAAAAACTGGATTTCAGTCTGCTGTATCCGCTAATGCAGGAAACGTTGGCGAAGCTGAAAAACCATACTCCCACAGAAGTACAGACCGGCCCGGCCAAGCGCGGCGATTACCGTACCGTGGGCGAGCACCTGAACTACCTGCAAGGCCACGATGCCTATCGGGAGATATACCTAGTGCTATCAGAAAGCATTATGAGCCTCTATAAAGCCCCGGCAGAGGATGCGATGGGAGAGGAGAACTGGGGCAAAGAATTTGACTACGAAGAAGACGTGGACGATTTGGATGGGCTCGACGATTTGGACGACCTGCACGACGATCACCATCACTAAGCATAAAAACAGAAACGGCCCCAATGGGGCCGTTTCTGTTTAGGATATAATCAACCGCACAGGGCTATTTTGCACCGCCCGATAACTTAAAATTGTCCACGCTAAGCTTGCTGCCGATGGTTTGGCAGAAGAAACCAAAGTAGTTGCCGCTAAGGCGTGGCAAGGTTTGGTTGCTGATAACGGCGGTGCCGTTTACATAGATATTTACAATGCTGCCCTTCTTCTCCACCTTAATGGTATTTACCATGCCGGAGCGTTGTTTGATGGCACTTGATTGCTTATACTCCACAATTGTTTTCCACTCGCCGTTGGCATACTTTTTAAGGGCGATGTAGCCGCCATCCGGGTCAATAAGCACACGGTAGCTATCGCCGCTGCCCGCCATACCGGCAAATACCAACCCATAAGGGTCTATGGTGCCCGTAAGGCTGAAATCAGCCTCTACGGTGTAATCTTGAAACACATCCAAGTCCGGAAAATCTTCGGTGTAAGAGGAGCCCACGTCTTCTTTAAGTACAATGAGCATTTTGCCGTTTTCGATGGTAATGTTGCGGTTTTTGTCGGTGTACATTTTTTTGTCGGGGAAGAAGTAGCTGGTGCTGTAGCTGTCAAACTTGTCCACCAAATTCAGCTTGCCCAAACCACGTTCTTTGAACAGCGTTTTAAGATTGGCTCCTTTGGCTATGGTATAAGCGTTGTCGCCAGAAGCAGTGGTAGCGTTTACATCGGCCTTGTTATCCAACAAATACTTCACCACCTCGTAGTGGCCTTGGCTTGAGGCTTCCAATAGCGGGGTTATATTGTCGGCGCCTTGCTTTATGTTTACATCGGCACCCTTGCCCACCAAGTATTTCACCACATCCAGTTTGCCATAGGCAGCGGCGGCGCCCAGTGGGCTCCAGCCATTGTTCTTCTTGGTGTTTTGGTCATATTCTTGATCGTTTACGGGCACTTTGCAGCCATCCACCAAGTATTTCACCATTTCCAAGTTGCCATGGTAGGCGGCCACTACTGCCGGGCTGCCCAAGCTTGCCGAGCCAGCGGTGAGGGTGCCGCTCTTGTCGGTACACTTTGCACCTGCGGCCACTAGGTCTTTTACCAACTGCACGTTCCCGTTTTTAACCGCAAGGAAAATAACGGGTGTTTTACCGTCGTGGGCGTTGGCATCCGCTCCTGCGGAAAGCGCGTCTTTTAGTTTCTGGGCATTGCCGCTTTTTACCGCGGCCACCAGCTCGCTGTTCACGGAGGCCAATTTGATGGATTTCTCTTGGCGGCTAGCTTCGTCAAATTTGGTCTGGGCCACTTCGTCGCCCTTTTTGTATTCCAATGCCTTGCCGTAAAACTCTCGGGCCTTGGTATAATCCTTGGCTGCCAAAGCCGCATCGCCCGAGTCTATCGCCATAATAAGGTTTGCTTGGGCTATCTTGTCGGTAGCCGCTTTGTCTTCGGGCACGTATTGTAGCGCCACGTTGTATTTGGCAATGGCATCAACATACTTTTTACCATCAAAAAGGTTGTTGCCCTCGTTGAAAGCAACATCGTATTTCTCCTTGATTTTGCCATCTACTGATTCCAAACCTTGCTTGGCGGCAGCATCTTCGGGGAAAACTTCTAGGGCTGTGTTGTAAGCTGCTTTGGCATCGGCATACTTCTCGTTTTGCAGGGAAGCGGTTGCATTGGTCATGGCCTCGTCATACTTGGCCTGTTGGGCCGCCGCGCTCTGTTGTTGCATAAAGAAATAGCCTCCGCCCCCGGCTACCAATACCACTACCAAAACGATAACGGCAATAAGCGGGGCCTTGCTTTTCTTTTTGGTTTCTCCCGGTGCGAAATCGGCACGGGTGGCCGAGCCGGCTTGTGGTTTGTTGGCTGGCGGTGGCGTGGGCACGGCCTCGTTTCTGGAGTTGGTAGCAGCGGCACCGGCCGCGAAATCAGGAATGCTTTCCAACCGCTCCGTTCTGCGGCCACCGGACGAAAAGGCCGGCGCATCGTTGGCCGCAGTGCCTTCATCCTTGATAAAGGAAATATCCCACTTGCCCGTGCGCAAATATGTTTTGGCGCTTTCGCTTAATTGAGCCGCCGAGGGGCGGTCTTGCATGCGCAATGACATGCATGCCTGTACCAACTTGGCCAATTCCGGCGAAAACGTATCGCCGATAAGCGGTGGCTTGGAGCCGGAAAGCAACGTAACGCCCCCCGAGCCCATCCAAGGCACATCGCCCTCGCAAAGTTCGTATAGCATCACTCCCATGGAAAACATATCGCCTGCCGTGGTGTTTTGCGGGTTTTGGTCGAACCTTTCCGGTGGTGCGTAGGCCACCGTAAGCGCACCGCTGGTAGTGGTGGCCTTGCGCAAGGTACTGCGCATACGGCTACTGATGCCGAAATCGGTGAGCAGATAATTGTTGTCGTCGTCAATAAGTATGTTGTCGGGCTTAATGTCTTGGTGTACGATATCCTTGCTGTGCAAGTAGGCCAACCCGTCGGCTACTTTGGCCACAATAGTGGCAATCTCCTTTTCGCTGAAAGAGCCGCGCTCCATCAACTGGTGGCCTACGGAACCGTTGGAGCAGAACGGCATCACCAAAAACGGAGAGCCATCCGCTATATCAAAGTAAGACGCTTTGAGCAGGTTGGGGTGGTTCAAAGGTTGGGTAAGCGAATACTCCCTGCGGAACTGCTTGAGGCCGTATTCGTCCAAGCCCTTTTCGGGGGCGTATATTTTTACGGCCACTACCGTGCCCTCGGTCATTTCGTCCTCGGCCTGCCATACTTCGGAAAAACCGCCTATGCCAAGTTTTCGGGTCAATTTATACCTGCCGCCAAAAACATCGTTCTGCTTAAAGTTGCCCATCTAATTGCGATTGAATTTATTCGATTATTGTCTCGCAAAATGCTAATGTTTGAGTAATTAACCAAACAATTCCACGCATTTTACCACCAGTAAAATTACTATATGCCTTATTTATTGATACCCGTAGTGCTAGGTATTTTATGAAAGGTGCGGTTTCCCCCAATGTTGTTATAAGCGGGTTAAAGCTTCCCCATGTCGAACCAATAATTTTTCGTGCCAGTTTATCGTTATTGAAGAAGAAAATTGAGGACGAACGATGAAATACGCACTTTGGCTACTGCTAGGCTTGCCCATGTTTGTGCAAGCTAAGCCTACCGACCCTGCAACTACCGCTTTTCCTGACAGCTACTACACCAGCGTGGACTGGACCAAATTTGAGCAGTGGGCGGCCGTAAACCAAAAGATTGACCTGCGCAACGTGGACTACAACTTGTTGCAAGCGGCCATTTTCTTTTATACCAACCAATACCGTGCGGGCAAGAAGCTGCCCGCACTACAGTATAGGCCCGCTTTGGGCAATGCGGCCACTTACCAAACCAAACAAATGGGAGACAAGGGTTTTTATGACCACGTAAACCCTTACGACCGCACCATGCGCACTGCTCTTGATCGCTCGGAGAAGTTTGGGTTTGATGGCGAGGTGGTAGGGGAAAACCTAGCGCTGGAGTTTCTGCTGAATTATAAGGCGCAAACCAGCTATTGGTACGAGGCATCCAACAGCGGCTACCGATACTATTATGGCGACAGCCGCAACAACAAGGGCTATGTGCCGCAACATACTTACCTGAGTTTGGGCAAATCGGTGGTGCAGGCATGGATAAACTCGCCGGGGCATAGGGCCAATTTGGTTAATAAAAGTTATCGCTACCTTGGCGTGGGAGTGTATCTCGACCCCAAAACCCAAGGAAACAGTAGCATTCCCAAGGTGTTTGCGGCGCAGGTGTTTGGTGGTTAGCTGCATAGGTGGGCATGATTTTGGCATTAGTGTGGGCCAGTACATTGTTGTAACTGGTCAAATTGCTTTACTTTGTTGTTATGAAGCACTACAAAACACTCCTGCTGGCTTTGGTAGCCGTTTCTTTTATGCTAGGTTCTGCCCAAAACCTACATGCGCAAACCGACGAAAAGAAGCTTGTACAGCTTTCGGGGCTAATACTTACCAGCGATAGCCTTATCGGTATACCGTACACTACTGTTATAGTAAAGGGTACTGGCCGGGGCACCGTGAGCAACGGGCAGGGCTTTTTCTCCATTGTAGCGGCCCAAGGCGATGTGTTGATTTTTAGCTCGATGGGTTTCCAACAGGGTTATTATAAGATAAACGATACGTTGGACGAGACCCGCTACTCTATTGTACAGCTATTAACGCCCGATACGGTATTTTTGGCCGAAACCATGGTATTCCCGTGGCCTACGAAAGAACAGTTTAGGGAGGCGTTTCTTTCGCTAAACATTCCTGCGGGAGATATAGAGATAGCCAAGCGCAACCTCGAAAAGCAACGCTTGATGGAACTGGGCGAAACCCTTGCCTACGACCCTGCC
>CAYYZT010000211.1:0-6216 GCA_964476015.1 uncultured Chitinophaga sp. | reverse complement strand
AACGGCGTAACGGCCATAGTAGACTGCGGCGTGGCCCCCGGCCTGCCAAACTTGTTGGTGGGCCATCACCACCAAAACATGCGCATCCACAACTTTGAATATTACGTGGGCGGACTGCCGCACAAGCGGCAGTGGCCCTACGAATACAAAGCTCCCTTCTCCCCTATTGATGTGCTGGAAGAATATACCCGCCCAGCCCGCATGATAGTAGGCGGCAAAATAGTAACCAAGCCCGCCCTGAGCGAGGCCGAACTGATGGATTTCCCGCCCGTGGGCCGCTTGGAGGCTTTTAACAGCGATGGATTGCGAACGCTGTTGTACACGGTGGATATTAAAAACATGAAGGAGAAAACCCTGCGCTACCCCGGCCACATCCGCCTAATGGAAGTGCTGCGCGAAACGGGCTTCTTCAACAAGGAAACGATTGACATCAACGGCACCGCCGTAAGGCCCATCGACCTTACCAGCAAACTGCTATTCCCCCTTTGGAAACTGGAGCCGCAAGAAAGGGAATTTACGCTATTAAAGGTGGTAATAGAGGGCGAAGAAAACAAACAGCCCGTGCGCTACGAGTACGACCTATACGACGAATACGACCCCGAAACCGACACCAGCAGCATGGCCCGCACCACGGGCTACACCTGCACCGCCGCTGTAAACTTGGTACTCGAAGGCCACTTCACCCGCCCCGGCATTTACCCACCCGAGCTGGTAGGTGCCTGGCCGGGATGCTTGCAGTATATCTTAGGGTATTTGGAAGAGAGAGGGGTGCGGTTTGTGGAGCGGAAGGGATAAAATTCGCCAGTTTCTCAAATGTTAGGCTCCTATGGAGCCAATTGCGATAGGGATCTGGCTTTCTACAGATATTAAGTCCCTACGGGACTTTGCATGCTCAATTTTCCAAAAACTCCGTAGGAGTTAAACATCTGTAGACGTTTGAGAAAAGGGATTTATCTAGCTCCGTAGGAGCGCAACATTAGGTCCTGCTATGGGTTCTGGATATTTTCCAAACCATGGACCATCGACCATGGACCATCGACTCAAAACTATTTCACCTCTTCATAATCGATATAATCACCGTCGTCTTTTTTAGGATTGCGGGTAACGGTAATGTCGGGCTGTGGCTGTTGGGCTGGGCGTTGCGCTTGTTGCTGGTATTGCTGCTGGCGATGGAAATAGGCTTGGCGATGGCGTTCTTGCTCGCGCATTTGCTCCTGCATACGCTGCCGCTGATACTGCGCCAAGATGCGCAATATGAGCACAACTATTACTATGGTGAGTATGGTTTTAAACACGAGGTCGGTTACGGGTTTCGAGTTACGGGTTACGGGTTCAATTATAAAGACGTTTCGCACATCCAAATATTGAGTTGTAGAAATGCTGGCACAAAACTCGCAACCCGTAACTCGTAACTCGCAACTGGTTATTATTTGCTCAAGTACATGGATTTCTCGCTGTATAGTTTGCGGAAATATTCGTCCTTGGTATCGGTAATGAAGCGGATGGCCTCACCGGTGGATTTCATCTCTGGGCCAAGTTCCTTGGTTATTTCCGGGAACTTGTTGAACGAGAATACCGGCTCCTTAATGGCATAACCCGTAAGTTTCCGCTCGAAAGTGAAGTCTTTCAGCTTGTTGGCCCCTACCATCACTTTGGTAGCAATATTGAGGTACGGTATCTGGTAAGCCTTGGCGATAAACGGCGTGGTACGGCTGGCCCTTGGGTTGGCCTCGATAACATACACCTGGTTGCCCTTGATGGCAAACTGGATGTTTATCAAGCCCTGTATTTGCAACGCTTTTGCCAGCTTTACGGCATACTCTTTCATGGTGTTTATTACCTCGTCCGTTAGGTTGAACGGCGGCAACACCGCGCTGCTGTCGCCGGAGTGGATGCCCGCCGGCTCAATGTGCTCCATAATGCCCATGATGTGCACGTCCTCGCCATCGCAAATGGCATCAATCTCAGCCTCCATCGCCCTATCCAAAAAGTGGTCGATAAGGATACGGTTGCCGGGCAAGTGTTTCAACAGCTTCAGCACGTCGCGCTCCAGCTCCTCATCGTTGATTACGATGCTCATGCGCTGGCCACCAAGTACATACGATGGACGCACCAATACCGGGTAGCCCACTTCCTTGGCTACGGCAATGGCATCCTCCACGGTGTTGGCCACGCCGTAGCGCGGGTAAGGGATATCGAGTTCCTTCAATCGGTCGCTAAACAGGCCGCGGTCTTCGGCGAGGTCCATGTTGTGGTAAGAGGTGCCGATGATTTTGATACCGTATTCGTGCAGCTTTTCAGCCAGCTTCAAGGCCGTTTGGCCGCCGAGCTGTACGATAACACCCTCGGGCTGTTCATGATCAATCAACTCGCGCAAGTGCTCCCAAAACACCGGCTCAAAGTATAGCTTGTCCGCAATATCAAAGTCGGTTGAAACCGTCTCCGGGTTGCAGTTCATCATAATGGTTTCGTAGCCCAACTCCTTCAGGGCCAACACACCGTGCACGCAGCAGTAGTCAAACTCAATGCCTTGGCCAATGCGGTTGGGGCCGCTGCCGAGCACGATTACTTTTTTCTTATCGCTCCTTACGCTTTCGTTCTCTTGGTCGAAAGTGCTGTAGTAGTAAGGGGTTTTGGCTTCAAACTCCGCAGAGCAGGTATCCACCATTTTATATATCCGCTTTATTCCCAAGCTGCGGCGATGGTTGTACACCTCGTCTTCGGTTACGTTGCGCAGCAAAAATGCCAGTTGGCCATCGCTATAGCCCATTTGCTTGGCGCGAACCAAAAGCTCTTTGGGCATGGCTTTAACGTCGTTGAATTTGCTTATTTCCGCCTCAATCTCCACCAGTTTCTGTATCTGCAAAATATACCAACGGTCGATTTTGGTAATGTTCACGATGGTTTTTACCGGAACGCCCATGCTCAGGGCATCTTTGATAAGGAATAGGCGGTTGTCGCTGGCTTTTTCCAGTCCGGCCACAATGTCCTCCAAGCGGGTCCAAGTCTTTTGGTCGGCACCGAGGCCCAAGCGGTTGTTTTCCAAGCTTTGGCAAGCCTTCTGCAAGGCTTCGATAAAGCTGCGGCCAATGCTCATCACCTCGCCTACCGATTTCATTTGCAGGCCCAGTGTGGTATCGGCACCCTTGAATTTATCGAAGTTCCAACGGGGTACTTTTACTATCACATAGTCCAACGCTGGCTCGAACATGGCCGACGTGGTTTTGGTAATCTGATTTTCCAGCTCATCCAAATGACAACCGATGGCCAGTTTGGCTGCTATTTTGGCAATGGGGTAGCCCGTGGCCTTACTCGCCAGTGCCGAGGAGCGGCTCACGCGCGGATTGATTTCCACGGCGATGATGTCTTCGGTTTCGGGGTTTACGGCAAACTGCACGTTGCACCCACCGGCAAAGTTGCCCATGGCGCGCATCATACGCTGGCCCATGCTGCGCATGCGCTGGTAGGTAGTGTCGCTCAGGGTCATGGCGGGGGCCACGGTAATGCTGTCGCCCGTGTGGATGCCCATCGGGTCGAAGTTCTCCACCGTACAGATGATTACGATGTTGTCGTTGGCGTCGCGCAACAGCTCCAGCTCATATTCTTTCCAGCCCAACACGGCCTGCTCCACCAATACCTCGTGGGTAGGCGATGCGTTGAGGCCGCGGGATAGCTTTTCGTCCAGTTCTTCTTTGTTGTGTACAAACCCGCCGCCAAAGCCGCCAAGCGTATAGCTAGGGCGGATAACGAGCGGAAAGCCGATTTCCTGCGCTATTTCCTTGCCTTCCAAAAACGAGTTGGCCACTTTGCTTTTCGCAATGCCAATGCCCATATCGATCATCAGCTTGCGGAAAATGTCGCGGTTCTCGGCACGCTCAATGCCCTCCATATCCACCCCGATGGAGCGAACGTTGTATTGGTCCCAAAGCCCTATTTCGTGGGCCTCTTTGTACAGGTTGAGGGCCGTTTGGCCGCCCATGGTGGGCAGCACGGCATCAATATGGCGTTCTTGCAATATTTTCTCCAGGCTCTGCACCGTAAGGGGCCACAGGTACACGTGGTCGGCCGTTACGGGGTCGGTCATGATGGTGGCCGGGTTGCTGTTGATGAGGCTTACCTCGATGCCCTCCTCGCGCAGGGAGCGAGATGCTTGGGTGCCGGAGTAATCGAACTCACATGCTTGGCCGATGATAATGGGGCCGCTACCGATGATAAGTACGGACTTAATGCTGGTGTCTTTGGGCATATTGCTTCAGTCTTGGGCACGCCACAGGCAAGGCGTAAGAACGATTTGTATAAACTGGCGCAAAGGTAGGGCATTTGGGGCAAAAATGAATTGAAAATTCAAAATTGAAGATTGAAAATTGGGTTAATGAAAACCTATTACCTTTTACCAACGTCTTTGGCTGTTCATCCCTTCTCTGGCCTTCTTTTCGGCCAGCTTCAATTTAAAATAGGGCACCAAAAAGCCTGTGGCGGCCCCCAGTGCCGTGCCTACCAGCAAATCGGTGGGGTGGGCATCGCCACTGTAGTAGCTCAATAGGTTGCTGCCGAGTATGGCCGTTCCGGCAGCCGTCCACACCAGCGGCTTTAGGCGGTGGTTGGGGTGGTAGTCGCTCCAAACCTTAGCGGCAAACACACTGCTTACGGCAGTAACCATGGGCAGGTAGGCATAGTACGAAGTTTGCCCCCGCCCGGCGGTGCGCACGTCCATCGGGGCATCTGGATTATACACATAGGGCCGCTGGCGATCAATAAACGCCGCTTGTAGCCCAAACACCAAGTGCGACATGGAGAGGGCTTCCAGATACATGAGCCCTACCGTGCCTGCATCTTTGCGTATGTTTTTATCGATGGCCAAAAACAGCGGCAACGCCATGCTGCTAAAGCTCAACACCCTGTTGGCCGTGAGTGCCCCGTGGGAGTACTGTTTGGTGGCGTTTCTGTCGAAAACGTTTACCTCGCTGCGGTCCAACGCCAAAACCTGTTCGGTAGAAAGGCCCGGCTTGTTTAAAATGCGATAAGTAGTGTAGATGGATGTACCCGCCCCCACCCCGATTATGCTCCCTATAATGGGATAATTCACCTTATAAGGTTTTAGCGAATCTTGGCCATAAACATTAAAGACCGTTGCTATGGCACAAACTAGGGCGAAGAAATACTTCATGGCGATGGTGTGTTTGCCCTTTGTATTTCCAATAAACATGCCGCATGACTGTGGCACGGCAATTGCCCTTTTTCAGCCAACCAAAAACAAATGTTATGGCAGCCAATAAAAAATCGAATATGGGAGACAAGAAAACCAAAGGTACCGGCCAAGCTTCCAAACAAACCGGCAGCAATGATGGCCTTACCAGCAAATTGCAAGGCGGCAGTAAAAAGGGCGAGGGCAAAGCCTAGCTCCTTTTTTCCAGCAATTGCTTAAGCAGTTCTATCTGCACCTCTTGTATTTCCAGCAACCGTTGGTTTTGTTTGAGGATGATGTGGTCAATCTTTTCATGTAGCTGCTGTATCTCCAGCTCAGCCTTCAGGTTTACTTGGTAGTCGTGCTCCGAGCGCAGGCGGTCTTTGGCCTCTTGCCTGTTTTGGCTCATCATGATAACGGGTGCTTGCAAAGCCGCCAAGCAGCTTAATATCAAATTGAGCAGGATGAAAGGATAAGGGTCGAACGGCTTGGTGGTAAGCACCCAAACGTTAATGGCAATCCACACCAACAGAAACCCCATAAAGCTGAGTATAAACGTCCAGCTACCGCCAAAAGTGGCTATGTTATCGGCTACTTTTTCGCCCAGGGTAGCTTCTTGGTCAATCTGTGGTTCAATATTGCGCGACATCAAGTCGAAGTTGCGTAGCTTGTCCAGCACCTCTTTGTCCAAGGCTCCTAGTTCGCCGTTTTCCTCTTTAAGCAAGTCTTCCACATGCCTATACCGATACTCATTGGCTACCTGCTTGGTTACCCATCCTTTGGGGTCGGCTTTGGGATAGTCTTTTAGTAGCAGTTGCACCACCGCCTCTCGCAAAGAAGTGAGATGTACTAGTTCCTCTTGTGGAAACGGTTTGCCCGTAACCTCGCAAACCATATTCTTTTCGGCCATAACAGCATAGTTTACTAGTAAAAAGCCCTCTTTCGCAAGTAATGTGTTTTAAGCAGCGGGCATATTTTATATCGCTCGTCGCGGGTATCCTTATAGAGTGCATCCAACGTTTCGTACACTT
>CAYYZT010000210.1:0-6218 GCA_964476015.1 uncultured Chitinophaga sp. | reverse complement strand
GCTCGAAGCAACCCCCTTGCTGCGGGCTACCAGCCTTCTAGGCTGTAAATAGGCACTAAGCTAGCTCTCGCAATGACGACGTATGATACATCAATGCACCGATGAACTGATAAACCGATTAACCAATCAACCTAATCCTTCCTACCCACTGGCGGCAATTGATACGTAAATACATCCCTGTATCCGCTGGCGGTAAAGCCTACAATCATGGTGCCGGTAGCGGTAGGGTCTATCACTTCCAACTGTACCATAATGGTATCGTTTCTGCCGGGGAACAGGCCATGCTCTTTCGGTGCCAAAGGCCAAATGGGTTTCAGGCCCGTGGGCAGGGTAAAGTCGAAACTGCCCGTTACCTGTTTGCCCGTATAGTTTTCCACCCAAATGGGTACTTGTATTTTCTCACCCTTTTTCAAGGTTTGTGGCATCTGCACTTGCAGATTGAAGGGCCATTGCATGCCTACTACTTGCTCCGTGCGGCCCGGTAGGCCATTGGTACCGATACCCTCGGCCACCAAACGGAAAGCCGAAAGGTCGTCGCTGGCATAAAACTCAATAGTGGCCTTGCCGTTGCCATCGGTAGTGATGTTGCCGTTCCAATATAGCGTGGAGCGCAAGTCCGTGCGTTCGTCTACCCGGTCGCGCACGCCGTATTGGGTTTTGGGATATTCCTTCGGCTGTGCATAGCGCACATAAAAGCCCAAGGGCTTGTCTTCGGGGGCTTTGGGCGAGCCTTGTAGGCTGCTGCCGGTGCCCGTGGTCACTTCCATTACCGTACCAGCATCGTTGTATTTGCTTGGCAGGCCATTGTCAAACACCTCCACATGCCCGATGGCGGATAACGGCAGCATCAACGGCTCGTTATACTTCATCTTCATCCCTTCCACATAATAGGCCGTAACACCATCGCGCAGGGGCGGGCGTATATCGGGGGTAAACGGCGTTTTGCCCGTTTCTTCCACTGGATTGTTATAGGCTGGCAGAAATTTGTTCGCCAAAAAGCCATATCGGTTGGCAAAAGCATCGGCCTCGTGGTGGGTGAAGTGCGCGGGCAACCTAGCCATATCCACTTGATAGTGCAGCAATACATCCAGCATGGAGAGTTTGTTGGCCTGCGCTTTCAGCATGTGGCTGCCATAAGGGTTATACCCTATGGCGTTTACCGTTACGGTATAGCTGCCTGCGCCATCGGTAATGACGGAGTAATAGCCTTGGGCATCGGTTTTCACCTGCTTGGCAGTGCCGTTGGTAGCCGTAAGTATTACGGTGGCCCCTGCTATGCCATTGCCATAGGCATTGATTACTTGCCCCACTACCGCCGTGCCTTTGGGTGCCTTTTGCTTGCCGGTAAGTATGGGGTGCTGCTTGCTGGTTGGTTGCGGTTGAAAGACCCGCCGCGCATCGCCGGAAAACTCCACTACCAAATCGTTCTGGTAGCGGTTTACCACCATCGTCATCAGTCCGATTTTATACGAAAAATCCAACTCGCGCACTTGGCTCAAATCAATATTGGGTATATGGAAACTGCCATCGGCCGCCGTGGTGGTTTTAATACCGAGTAGCTTGTTGGTAATCTTCACGTCTTTCAACGGTTTCTGTGTGGCGGCATCTATTACCTTGCCCTTTAAAACGGCGTTTTCCGGGGCCATGGCCACCGGTTGGCGTAGGTTGTAATAAACCTCCTTCCAAGTAAAACGCCTCCAGCCTTGGGTCATCAGCAATAAATCAAGTTCCTTGTCGGCATTTTTGTTGGCAGGGTCGAAGAGGTAGCCCGCTTGGCCTGCCACCGCGCCCAAATCAGGCTCCAACAATAGGGCCGAAAGGATGTTGGTGTTTTGTGTGTGGGTGAGCAAATCGTCCATGGCACTGAGCGAGAGCGTCGTTTGCAAGGGCTTTCCGTGCGCATCCGTAACGGTTATGTGGGCCGTTACTTTCTCGCGCGGCAAGTAATTATCCTTGTCTGTTTTAATGCTGATGTGCAGTTGCTTCTGCTTGTTTACAAACACCAACCGCTCCGCGTGGCCGATACCGTCCGTATCGAACAAGCTTAAATGCAACACCCCTGCTGGCAGGTTGTTTACGGGTATTTTAATAAGGTTGTCGCCGGGTTGCAGTTCGTGTTCCGCGCCGTAGTACATTGTGCCACGCAGTTGGCCCACCAGCACCACGTTGTTTTCTTTGGTCGATTTTAGGTTGATGTTCACCCAGTTTGCTTCTTGGCCCAATACCTCCAGCACATATCCGTCAGGGTATATGGCAGGCAATTTGAAATGGAAACCGCCCGCTTGGGCGAAATATTGATGGTCGGCTTGCGGGGTAAATGCAAAAATGCCCTGCCCGTCGGCATTGGCTTGGAAGGTGGTAATGGCAGTGCCGTTTTCGTCAACAACGCTTCCTTTTATATTGCCGAAGTAATGCGGCACCCGAAATGCTACCCGGCTTTGCAGCCCTGCCACCAGATCGCCCCCTTCCGGAAAGAACTCTATGGTGGGCTGGGCACCGGGCAATTGGGCCACATCCTCTACATGCAGTCCCTGCCCCGGTTGCTGTACCACAATAGGGGCCTCGAAAATTTTACTGCCGGGCAAATAATGCTGCCAAGCCGTATAGGCACGGAACAAGTAAGTGCCGCTGGCCAAATCTTGGGGAATGGTCAAATAGCCCGAAACACGTCCATTGGTCGCAGTCCATTCTTTCAGAACAATGGCCTCGCCATTGGAGTTGAGCAGCTCGGATTTGATGATGTCGCTTATGTTAGAAGGCTTTAAATTGCCTTCGTTGAGCAAATAGGCACTGAACCACACGGTTTGCCCCGGTACGTAATCAGTACGGTCGGTTTGGGCATATACCCGCTCCGCAGGGAACTGCTCCATAAACAGTTCCAGCTTCCGTTTCAATTCTTTTATCAAGGTTTTGCCTTGTTGTTTTGGCCGAGCGGGTTGAGCTGTCGGTGAAACGAAGGCAACCACGGTATCGGGTATTTCCACTACTGCCTCTGTGTGCTTCTTGGAAGGATAGGCTATGAGGATGGTATCGGGTACCAAGGTATTGCTTGCCAACAATCCTTCCGCTGGGTTATTGGGGGAGGAATTGCCACTGCCATCGTAATAAGGTGCCGTTTCAAAGCCGCTCTCGTTATCGTTTTGGTTTTGGCCGCCCAAGGCATACTCTTCCTCGGGGCCCGCCCAAATGAAGAAAGCCGCCAAACCCGCTACCAGCAACAACCCCATTGCCGAACCTTTCCAGATAAGGCCACTACCTCCCTTGTTGCCCGCACCCGTTAGTTTGGCGTTTAGGTCGGCAACCAACGCCCTTTCCCGCTCTTTACTGGGCTGGTACTCCGGCTCGCTTGCAAACACGGCTTCGGCCTCCGTTTCCAGCCATTCGTCGGCCGAGCGGTCGCGTGCCGCCTCGTCGAGCATATACTGCTTCAACAAGTCGTTCAGGGCATCGTCGTTATATGATCCTTTCGGGTTTTTCATTTCAGTTTTTGGTTACAAATTGCAGCTTGTCGCCCAGCCGTTTCATTAGCCGTTCTTTTAGCCGCTGGTAGTAAACTTTCAATTGGGTTTCAGGCTTTCCCACATGCCTGCTTATTTCCTCGTATGGTATGTTTTGGCTTCGCATCAGCAACAGCATCCGCTGCCAGTCTTCCATTTTTTCCAGCTCGTCTTTTAGCAATGCCATGCCTTGGCTCTCGGGTTCTTCTTCGCCCTCTTTGGCCGATTCTTTTATACTGGCATCGGCCAAGCGCGCCTTTACCTCACGGCCCACGCCGCCGGGGTTGTCATAGTCGTCATATTGGCTTTCGTTAAAGCTTATTTGCTGGAAGCTTTCGTTTTGCTTCTTGTGGTCGCGGTAGTGGTTGCGCAGGTAGTTGATGAAGATTTTGAAAATAAACGAACCGAATTTCTGTTCGCTCTCAAAGGAATACCGCCCCGCCGTATCAACCACTTTATACAGTGTTTGGTACACGAGGTCCCACGATTCGTCCTCGTTCAAATTCCATTTGCCGATGCCGTAGCTGTACAGCTTGCGCCCATAGCGGTTGTAGAGCAACTCCACCGCGTTGGTGGCTTTGTCCTGCAACAGCTTATATGTTTCGGCATGCGCCAATGGGCCGGATTTAGGGAGATGAAGAACCTACACCTAAGATAAAACGAAAAGGTAACAGTTGCTGGTCCACGGTCCACGGTCGATGGTCCACGGTAAAAATTGGTGAGTAGATAGTCGTACTTCGTACAGTTACTAATAACTAATAACCACGCGTTGTGCGATTAGAAACCTCCATTTTGTGCCGAGGGCGTTGCCCCCGGCTATAGATATGGTGCCCCTTTGGGGCGGTTACATATTTTGTGTTTACCAGCCTAAGGCTGGGTTTAAGATGTTAGGATGGGGCAACGCCCCATTTACATAACACGTACCTTTTCAATCGCACAACCCGTAATAACCAGTAACAAATAACCAACTATCACCTTGCTAAATACATCTTCCCGAAGCCGCTCTTGAAGTATTTGTCGGCTCCTGTGCCCATTTTTTCGATGCTTTGGCCATCAATCGAGGCCACCACGCGGTACAGGTACAAGCCGTTGCCCAGTGGGTCGCCATATTGGTCGGTGCCGTTCCAGGCAAACTCGGTAATGTTGCGCCCGATGCGGATTGGGCCCAGCTCGTCGAGCATTATCTCGCGCACCACCTTGCCCGATACCGTCATAATCTGTATTTTGAAGAACGTAGGTACCTGCGAACCCGTAAGCGTGAACACAAACCGCGTTTGCGTAGTAAACGGGTTAGGATAGTTCAACACATTCGTTATCATCGATTTGTTGATGATTTCGAAGCCCACCTTATAATCAATGCCCGCGCCCGGCGCACCGAACGTGCCCGATACGTTGGCACTGCGGTCTTGCGCTTGTACCAACAATTCGTATGTGCCGTCCTCGTCAAATCGCTTGTTCAGTTGCACCTCGGCCAAGTTGTTCTTGTTGTTGGCTTGGCTGGTGGTAGCGGGCCTGAACTGTATCTGCGGGTCGGTGAAGTTTTGCCTTATCATCTGCCCGCTCGGGTATTTGATGAACACGTTTACCAGCGAAGTGTCGTTCAGCGCAAGAAAACGGTTTTCGTCCTTTAGTTTTATCAATATCTCCGGCTCGGCAGAAACAATGTCGCCGTTGATGATGTGTACATTGTCGAACGTAACGTCCAACAGCGGATTGGCAATGTCGCCCTGTTGGCGGAACTGGAGGATGCCGATATTGTTGAAGTGGTACTGCTCCCGTTGGTCGTTATCCGGATTGATTTCGATGATGAGCGTGTTCAAATCGTCCAAACAGTTGCAAGTAGAGTTGAACTGGTAGCTCAGGTTTACGGATTGGAATGCCTTGAGCGAATCGTAGCGCACATATTCGATGTATTCTGCCCGGTTGGCCGTAAGGATGGTGTATTTCACCAACAAGCTGTCCATATGCACGGGCGACACGTTTTCCACCGCTATATCCAGTCTCATGTTCTCGCCCAGCGAAATGGAATCGGTAAACTCGAACAACTTAAAGGCGTTCAACGCCGCCTCGGGCACCTTGTCATATATCACCCGCCAGTATTCCAATTGTATCGGCGTGCGGCTGGTATCGTCGCGCGTGGTAAGCTTCAGCTTTAAGTAGGGGTACTGCGCCGCATTGATGCCCGTAAGCATCTGGTCAAGGTTGGTGAGGTTCGGTATCAAAACGGTTTCCACCCCCGCATCGGTAACGCCTATTACATCAATGCTGGCCTTGTCGTGCAGTTGCGGCTCTTGCGAATGCCAACGCCAGTGTACCGAGCCCCACTCATGGGCCGGGCCGATAAGTGTCGAGGTCATTTGCCCTTCGTACCAATTGGCGGTAATGCTGGCATTAAAGTTCAACACGTCGTTTATAGAGTTGCCGAATACTTCTTGCGTAGCACTGGTGTTGCCCTTTTGTGTAAACATAACCCAAGGCGAGCTGCCGCTCTGGCTTACCAACTGAGTAACGGCGGCAGAACCCAATCCCGTAAAACTCTGCAAGAGCGAACTGCCCCAAGTGGAATAGCTGGCGTTGTTGATGCTATACACCAACACATAATAGCCGTTCGGCACGCTGTTGATGAAATCCACGATGCGGTCTTGCCAATAGGCAGTGCCCGTAGGGAACATAAAGCCGCCCACATCTACCGTTTTACAATGGATGTTTTTGTGGATGTTG
>CAYYZT010000209.1:0-6223 GCA_964476015.1 uncultured Chitinophaga sp. | reverse complement strand
GGTTATATCTTCTTTAAAATGGAAGGCTTGGTGGATACCACGGCTGCCAAAAGCGGCCCGGTGGATGGCAACTGGGGCTTTCACGTGGGCGGCGATAGCTATGTGGTGCCCGTTACGCTTGCCATAGACAAGGAAGTGGATGCCGACAACCACCCGGGCGTAAACGTGTACTTGAACGTGGCAGCCTTGTTTAGCAACATCGACCTTGGCGGTGCCGACATCAGCACCCACACCATGAACAACATGCCTTTGGCCAACAAGATAAAAACCAACTTGGGCACGGCTTTTACGGCGGAGTAAAATGCCTATTATATACCGAGGGCGTTGCCCCCGGCTATTATATGATGCCCCTTTGGGGCGTTACATTGCTGTAATTGCTTCAAAGGGGCCACTTAGGGAAAGAGTAATTTTGTGTCCTTTGTGCCTTCCTTCGTGTCCTTTTGTGTTTAAACACACCAACAGGGCCTTTGCCGCCCATCACCTCCCTAAAACCGCCATGCAACCTATTGGCACCATAGGCTGTTTTAGCTAAAGAACTTTTACCATGAAATATCTTTGCATACTATTTATAACCTTGCTGCTGGCTTTCGCATCTTGTGAAAAAGACCCGAAGCTCATTACTGGGCCAGAGCCTACCACGTTCACTTTTGCCGTGCACCCCAAGGTGGGCAATGCCGGTTTGGTGCTCAACCAAGAAGTGTTGGATGGGGAGCAATACCGCATACTGCCAGTCGTTTTCCGTTTCTATGTATCTCACCTAACCTTGATAGATGAGAACAACAGCGAGCTGGAAATAGCCAATGTGGGTTTCTTGGACTCCGAGGCCGTGGGCGCAGGCGAGCCGCTTACCTTTACCGTGGATATACCTGCGGGCAACTATAAGGGTATTAAGTTTTGGGTAGGGCTTGATAGCACCCAAAACGCCAGCGACCCGGCCACGTTTGCAAACAACCACCCGTTGAGCCTCTTCCAAGGTACTTATTGGGAATGGAACACCGGCTACCGTTTCGTAATGTTCGAGGGGTATTACGATACTATTCAGAACACGCCGGGGCCAGTTAATACCACCTTGGCGTTCAACTATCACACGGGCCTCAACACCCTGTATCGCGAGGCCGTGTTGGGCAGTGCCAGCGTGCCGTTTAGCGTAGCTGAGGGCGAAAGCTATACTTATAGCCTTGATTTGGATGTGAACCGTGTTTTTTACGGTGCGCAGAATATCGACCGCAAACAGGGCGCATCCACCCACACCACTAGCCACTATGTGCTGGCGGAGAAGTTTACGGAGAATTTCGTGCGGGCATTTACGTTGTCGGAGTAGAGAAGTTGCTTTATAAAAAGGTTGAAATCAGGGCTGAATTGCCAAGTACCCTCCCCGGAGGGTCGATGCCCGGCAGGGAAGCTTAAAGGGTATGGTGAGGAACAACGGGCATCGGGGTGAGTGCTTGACTGCGGTACTCCGCTAGGACTCACCGCCATCGCCGCCGACCCACCCCAGCACACTGGCAGTGCTCATGCCAACGGTGCCGCTGGAAAGGGGATGGGTTCTTGGGCCGACAATATGCTGGCGTGCTGACCCTCCGAGGAGGGTATTTGCCGCGGCAACGCATTGTTGGGAGGCTTGGCCCAAATTGAGATGGGGTTGGTTTATGTAGAAAGGTTGAAATCAGGACTGAATTGCCAAGTACCCTCCCCGGAGGGTCGATGCCCAAGAGGGTTTTAGCAAAGTGTGGCGAATTAAACGGGCATCGGGGTGGGTACATAACGAAATGAAAAAATGCACAAACTGGGCAAAATAGGGATAGGGTTAATAATCATACTGTTGGCGCAAGGGTGCCGACCGGATGACTCCATGCCCGAAGATATGCCCTACCGCCTGGATTTGCCCGATGGCTTCCCGTCCATGTACATCCCTGCCGACAACCAGTTGACGGAGAAGCGGGTGGAACTGGGCAAGATGCTGTTTTTTGACAAGGCCCTCTCTCGCGACAGCAGTGTATCGTGCGGCTCATGCCATTTGCAGCTTCATGCCTTTAGCGATGTGGTAAGCATTAGCAGTGGCATAGAGGGCCGCAAGGGCATGCGAAACAGCACCCCGCTGTTCAACTTGGGCTACCACCCCTATTTTTTTGCCGATGGCGGCGTGCCCACTTTGGAGCTGCAAATACTGGCCCCCGTGCAAGACGAGAACGAGATGGACCATAGTTTTCCGTTGGCGGTGGAGCGGTTGGCGCAAAACCCGCGCTACCAAGAGCTGGCCCGCATTGCCTACAACCGCGATTTCGATGCCTTTGTGCTCACGCGGTCGTTAGCGGCTTTTGAGCGTACGCTGGTTTCGGGCAGTAGCGGGTATGACAGTTACCTCAATGGGCGGGGCCATGGTTTCTCCGCTTCGGCCAAGCGGGGGCTGCTGTTGTTCGAAAGCGGGCGGTTGGGCTGCCGGGGCTGCCACGGCGGGTTCAATTTCACCGATTACAGTTTTCAAAACAATGGCCTGTACGAAGCCTATGCCGACTCGGGCCGCATGCGTGTAACCGCGCAGGAAGCCGACCGGGACAAGTTCAAGGTGCCCTCGCTGCGAAACGTGGCCCTTACGGCCCCGTATATGCACGATGGCAGCATCGGCTCTTTGGAGAAGGTGATAGAGCACTACAACAGCGGCGGTGCCAACCATCCGCAAAAGGACGGGAGCATCATGCCACTGCACTTAACAAACCAAGAAAAGACGGATTTATTGGAGTTTCTGCACAGCTTGACGGATGAGCGGTTTATTACCGACCCCCGATATGCGCCATAGGAACAAGGAAGTTGGTATTTAAAAGACTTAACACTAAGGCCACTGGGATTAAAGGCACTAAGAACACTAAGAATACTTTGTGACCTTCGTGTTTTTTGCTTAGTGTTCTTTGTGGTTAGGATAAAACATGTACCGTTAATTAAACTGGCAAGAGAACTCAATTTTGTTTAAATTGTTTACCTATTTGGAAAGATGAAAACACCCCGCACATACTACCTGTTATTGATATTGTTGGTGTTGGCCGTTGGCTGCAAGCCCGATGAGGGCGATGGACCCGACCCCAACGGGCATGGCTGGGTTTACAACCCCACCGCCTACAGCATGAGCATGCCGCGCAACTTGCCTATGGCCAATTTCCCGGCCAGCAACCCGCTTACGCAGCAGGGCGTAAAGCTGGGCCGCATGTTGTTTTACGACCCCATATTGAGCGGCGACAGCACTCTATCGTGCGCGGGCTGCCACAAACAGGCCAACGCCTTTGGCGACGACCGCATCAAGAGCATCGGTATAGACGGGCTGCCCGGCAACAGGCACAGCATGCCGCTCTTCAACTTGGTGTATAGCAGCAAATTTTTCTGGGATGGCCGCGCCAACACCCTCGATGCACAGGCCCTGATACCCGTGGAAGACCCGCTGGAAATGCACGAGCAATGGCCCAACAACATACTGAAGCTGCAAGCGCACAAGGATTACCCCAAGCTGTTTTACGAAGCTTTCGGCGTGGAGCCGGAAGAGCTTACCAAAGAGCATGTGGCCAAGGCATTGGAGCAGTTCATGCTTTCGCTGGTATCGGGCAACAGCAAGTGGGATAAGGCCGTGCGCGGCGAGACCGAACTGACCGAAGCCGAGGAACGCGGGTTTATCCTGTTCAATGCCCAAGACGGGGGCGACTGTTTCCACTGCCACGGCGATGGCGCGGCCAACCAGCAGTTTCAAGAGCTGAACCCCATCCGCCAGTTCCGCAACAATGGCTTGGACGGGCCCGCCACCGCCGCCGATTATATAGATAAGGGCTTGGGCCAAAGCACGGGCAACTTGGTGGACAATGGCAAATTCAAGGTGCCATCCTTGCGAAACCTCGTTTTTACGGCCCCCTATATGCACGATGGCCGTTTCGCCACCTTGGAAGAAGTGGTGGAGTTTTACAGCACCGGCGTACACAATGCCCCGAACATTGATGCGGGGATGGAGTTTGCCCACCAAGGCGGCGTGCAGCTTACCCCGCAGGAAAAAGCCGATTTGATAGCTTTCCTCCGCGCTTTGAGCGACGAGAGCTTTACTACCGACCCGCGTTTCAGCAACCCATTTGAGTAATTTTGGGTATGGATTAGCTGCTACACAAGGCACTAATTTCCACAGGTTTATAGGCTTGGTTTAATTGTTAAGTCCAGATACAGCGGCGTGTGAAATGTAGGCAGGGCAAGCATTCTCTTTCGGTTTTTTGGTAATGCCGATTTCGGTATGGCATATCGATTGCATTATCTCCATCGAACCAAAATTTAAAGTTATGCCTACAGATAAGAAAGCCCCTGCTAAGAGCACCGGCACCGCCAAAAAACCAGCCCAGCAACCTTCTAAAACCCAAACCGGTTCTAGCACCGCTGGCAGCAAAACCCAAACCGGCAGCAAAACCCAGAAATAATTTGCCGCCTGCTTTTTGATATTAGGCACCCTGCGAATGTTTTAAAACATATTGCAGGGTGTTTTGTTTTATCACTATACCAAACCCCAATCTATATGCGGTATTTTTTACTCCCGATATTATTGCTGCCCCTATTGCTGCAAGCGCAAACCACCGTGGTGGTAGAGCAGCCAAACACTTTCAAAACCTTCACCTTCGAGTTTATGGCGGGCTACATCAGCAGCAACGTGGTGGGCGTGGAGGCCAAGCAGATACGCAATTCCATCCGCGATAGGGAGGATGCCGACCCGGACTATTCCGGTTCGCTCGCACCCAAAAGCAGTGCCTATGTGGGCATTTTGGCCGATTACCGTTTCCACCGCTTGGTGGGCATCGGCACGGGCATCATCTATACGCCCAAGGGCTATTGGCAGATTAACAAGTATAACGACATCGATGCGAAGGTGACCAATTTCTATACGGTCGATTACTTCGAATTCCCGCTTTTCCTGCAAATCTACGCTAGGCCGAAACTATGGCTCCGCGCGGGGCCGGTATTCAGCTTTGCGGGCATTACCAAGGTGCGCATCATCACCAAGGTGGGCGACGATAAGCAAAAAGAACAGTATCGTTTCGGCGAGAACGGCAGCCCCCGCGCCAAGGAGTTTGTGCCCGGCTTGGAGGCCAGCATGAGTTTCGGCAACCCGGGCGGCTTTCACGGCACTTTTGGCATACAGTACAGCGGCAGCATGTACGAGGACATCGAGATACGGCCGGTTATGTTCCGGGTAGGGTTCGGGTATCGGTTGGTGAAGTAGTTTTTGGTCGACAGTCCACAGTCCACGGTCAACAGGAAGAAGGCAAATGGTTTTAAATTTGTAGTCAGAGATAGCTAGTTTTATAGAAAGATAAAACCATGGCTTTCAAATTTGAACAATTGGATGTGTGGAAACGGTCGATTGACTATACTAATACTATTCATAGCGTTACATTAAAGTTTCCGAAGGAAGAGCTGTTTGTTCTTACCTCACAAATGAAACGAGCTGCCGATTCCATAGCTTTAAACTTAGCCGAGGGTTCTACTGGTCAATCAAATTTGGAGTTTAACAAATTTTGTGGGTATGCATTACGTTCTGCTGTAGAGGTAGTATCGTGCCTCTACATTGCACGGAAAAGGGCTTTAATAAATGATGAAACATTTACCTCCCTTTATGATGAAGCAGAAGTTATCGTTCGTCAAATACAAGCCTTGCGCAAATCCCTCAACTCAAAACCTATTCAGCCATAAAATCTACCGTGGACTGTCGACCGTGGACTGTGGACAATACAACCGCCAACTATGGATTATCGACTAGTTTTTTACTCCAAAAACTGCGATATTTGCAGTAGTTTAAAAAATTAGGAATTTACCGCCCATGGGAGCTGACTCGTTTATTTTCAACGCACACCCTGCTTACCTCGAAAACAAATACCAGGACTTCAAGTCCAACCCCACCTCGGTTGATGCTGACATGCAGAAGTTTTTTGAAGGCTTTGACTTGGCTTTCTCCTACTTCAGCGAAAACGGTTCTTCCACGTCCGTATCGCCCAAGGAGCTACAGGTTTATACCTTGATACAAGCCTATAGGGCCAAGGGGCATTTGTTGTCGAAAACCAACCCCATCCGCCCACGTCGCGACTGGCAGGCCAACCTCGGCATCGAGTTCTTCGGTCTCGCCAAAGAAGATTTGGACAACCGCTTTCAGGCGGGCAAGGAGATAGGGCTGGAAAACGGCACGTTGCAAGAAATAGTGGACAAGCTTCAG
>CAYYZT010000208.1:0-6274 GCA_964476015.1 uncultured Chitinophaga sp. | reverse complement strand
TGGGTGGCCAAGTAGGCATATTCGCCCTGCTCGGCCATGCCGTTGCGCAGGCGGCGGTGCAGCATGTTCTTCAAATTAGGTATTTCCACTATGCCCGTAAGCGGCGAGCGGAAGCCGATTTCTATGCGCGCTTGGTCGATACCGATACCCGAAATACCGTGGTACAAAGAATGTTTCACCTCATCGAGCGTTTTGCCGATGCAGGAATAAATCCCCATACCTGTTATTACAACCCTGTGAGCCATATTTTATTCAATAATTGGTACATCAGCACATTGGCATATCAGCACATTGCTACATTATGTGTACATTCCCCCGTTTACCGAAATCACTTCCCCTGTAATATAAGAGGCTTTGTCGGATGCGAGGAAGGCTACCACTTCGGCCACCTCTTCCGCCGTGCCGAAACGGCTGAGCGGTATCAGGGCCTCGTAATCCTTTTCGTTGATGTCCTCCGTCATCTCGGTTTTAATAAAACCCGGGGCAACGGCGTTTACCGTAATGTTCCTTCTGCCCACTTCCTGTGCCAATGCTTTGGTGGCCGCAATTACGCCACCCTTGCTGGCACTGTAGTTGGTTTGCCCGGCCAACCCGCGCTGCCCCGAAAGCGACACCACGTTTACGATGCGGCCGTAACGGTTGCTCATCATCGGCTTTATCAGTTGGCGGGTTACGTGGAAAAAGCTGTCCAAATTGGTGCGCAGCACGTCGTGCCACTCTTCCTCCTTCATCCAGAACAACAAATTGTCCTTCCGGATTCCCGCATTGTTCACCAGCACCTCTATCACACCGTCTTTATTGGCCTGTTGCCATGCGGTAAGCACTTCTTCGGCGGCTTGGCCGCTGGTTACGTCAAACGGCAGCAACGTGGCTTTGCCGCCCGCTTGTTCAATGGCGGCCAAGGTGTTTTCGGCCTCGGCTTGGTTGCTGCGGTAGTTGATGAGCACATGGTAGCCCATGCCCGCCAAACGCAGGCTCACCGCCCGGCCAATGCCGCGCGAACCGCCAGTTACCAACGCATATTTAACCTTCGTCATGCCCCTTGTTGATTGTCCAGATTAATGCGTTGTTCCAATAAGTATTGCTTGATTTTGCGAATGTCGGGGTACTTCACGGTATCGTCTTCGAATTTCGACACTAAATTCCGCAATTTATGGTAATAACTCGCTGTATTCGAGGACATTTTATCCTGTACTTTCAAGTAATCCACCGCTTGCAGTATGGCCATAAAATGGATGGCCAGCACCTCGTAGCTGTTCTCTATCACCTTGCGGGCCATCAGAGCACCGTTGGTGCCCATGCTCACAATGTCTTGGTTGTCGTTGTTGTTCGGTATGCTGTGTACGTACATCGGGAACGAGAGGGTCTGGTTCTCCGCCACGGTGGAGGTAGCGGTAAACTGTACGCCCTGCATACCAAAATTGAAGCCAAGTTTGCCGTGGTTGATAAAAGGCGGCAAAATGCCGTTCAGTTTATCGTTCAACAGAAAGTTAAGCTGTCGCTCGCATAGCATGGATATTTTGGTAATGCCCGTTTTCAGCTTGTCCATTTCGTAGGCCACGTAATCGCCGTGGAAGTTGCCGCCGTGGAACACGTTCTGGCGTTTCACGTCGATAATCGGGTTGTCGTTGGCAGAGTTTACCTCGTTTTCCAACAGTTCCTTGGCCTGCTGCACTGCCTCCCACACCGGGCCTAGTATCTGCGGCACACAGCGCAGGCTATAATATTCCTGCACCTTGTCCTTTATCACGTCTTCTTCGGTTACGCGCTCGTACAGGTGCTCGTGGCGTTTGCGAATCATGCCGCTATCGGCCAGCAAACGGCGCATGTGTGAACTCACTATATTTTGCCCGCGGTGCAGTTTTGCGTTGTTCAGCCCCTCGGAGTAGTGGTCGTCGTACGAACCTACAATCTCGTTTAGCATGCACGATGCCACCAAAATATATTGCAACAGGTTTTCGGCCAATATCACGTTGATGATGCCGATGCCCGTCATGGCACTGGTGCCGTTCATCAGGGCCAGGCCCTCGCGCATGTGTACGGAAATGGGCTTTAAGCCAACTTCCACCAATACCTCGGCAGTATTACGCGTTTCATCTTTATATATTACTTCGCCCTCGCCAATCAACGCTAAGGCCATGTGGGCCAACTGCACCAAATCGCCGCTGGCACCCACGCTGCCGTGTTCGTATATAACAGGGGTAATATCCAGGTTGATGAAATCGCGCAACAGGAAAATAACGCTCTCGTGTATGCCCGAGTAGCCGAGCATCAATGTATTGAGCCGCGCCACCATCAGGGCCTTAACCGTGATGACGGGTATCGGGTTGCCGCTGCCGGAACAGTGGCTGCGGATAAGGTTGAGCTGCAACTGTTGCTGTTGGCCGTCGGGCACTTTGTACTGCGCCATCGGGCCAAAGCCGGTATTGATGCCGTATATTACCTTGTTGTGGCTGAAATGCTGGAGAAACCCAAAGCTTTCGCGCACCCTTTCCACCCCGGCACCGTCCAGTTCAATCTTATGCCCTCCAAACAAAATCGCCTCAAAGTCTGCAAGACTGAGGGGTTTCCCTCCAACTATGGTCATGTTACGCGTAATGTAGGTAGTTGTCCCAATTTTATAACAAAAAGGGTGCTAAATTACCTATTATCAGGTTAAAAATCAATCGGTATCGGTAGGTGTTTTGGCTTGGAGGCCCACAAAGTTATGGTTCTTTGGAATAAATTACGATTCCTACCCTGTTTATATGGTCCAATAGCGACTCGCTGTCTATTTTACCGTGGATGGAAAGGTCGAACTGATAGGGGAGCAGCAAATCATCCAATTGGTTGGAAATGGCATTCAAAACCTGCAATGATAGCTTTCCTTTAAAAGTGAGGTCGATATCCGAACCTGGGCGGTAATTGCCTTTAGCTCGTGAACCATATAAAATGGCCTGCTCAACTTCGGTAAAAGTGGCGAATACTGCTGTAATACGCCCCAAAACATTAGGCTCGAGGCCGTAAAGATTGTTTTCGCTGGAAACGTTCATTGACTTAAAGTAGCCATTTTATCTTTCAAAGCAACAAAAGCCATGAAGTACTTAGTGCGGATATGGCTTGCAATATCTTCTGCCACTTCCTTATTATAGGTATGCGATGTTCTGTTACGGTCTTTAAACATATCCATCCATACCGTGCCGTCGGCTATCAAACCGCGTTTGAAAGCTTCTTGTATGGCATCCCTGGAGCCGGTGATGCCTTGTATGCCGGCATATTCCAAATAGTCTTTCAGTACATTCCAGCCCAATTCGTATGTGTATTCAAACCGTTGTATCATGCCCTCCCGTTCCAGTTCCGTCAAATGGGGTTGATGGATGGCTTGGGTAAGCATTTCAAGGGCTTTGTTGTAGTTCAACAACCGCTGTTTCCAACGAATATCTTCGGGCATTGTGGGAGGATGTTTAAAGCAAATAAACGGAAATTTTGGAAAGGGTGTATGAATCGGTTTGATGCCTTTAAGCCGAACACATTGTGCCCAAAACGGGTTACATTTGTATAAACGCCTTTGAGTATGACAACCAAAGCTATAAGGGAAAAGCTGCTAAATTATATTTCTTCGGCTGACGATAAGAAAGTTAAAGCCATGTACACCTTGCTAGAGCGTGAAATAGATCCGGTAACAGAGGATTGGGACGAAGCATTGGAACAAGAACTGTTGGGTAGAAGCGAAAGCTTTAAAAATGGTACTGCCAAAACCTATACGTGGGAGGAAACCAAAAAGGCTGTTAAGAAAGCAGAATAAGTAACTTCCCTCACTCCGCCTTCATCCCCTTCAACACCTTAGCCAAGTTCTGTATCGCCTTGTCGTGTTTCTTTACGAACGGGTTGCTGGTATCCCAAACATATCCGGCCAATACGGAGCATATCTGCCGCTTGAAGGAGTCGTTTATCTCGTCGGTGAAAAACACGTCTTGCAGGCTGCCGTCGTACCACGACATTACATAGCTGCGGAACGCCTCCACGCCTTGGTACATATACTCGTGGAAATCTTTCTGCCAATCGATGGTTTCGCCCTTTACTTGTCTGCTCGCCAATTTGGCCGCCAATCGACCGCCCTCTAGCGCAAAAGCCACACCCGAGGAAAACACCGGATCCAAAAATTCGGCACTGTTGCCCGTAAGCGCAAAACCTTCACCGTACAATGATTTTACCGAGGATGAATACCCATGTATGGCACGAGGCTCCCAATGATATGGCACGTCTTTCAACCGGGGGGCGTAAAAATCAACCTCGCTCACCATTTGGCGCATGCGCTCTTCGGGCGTGCCTTGGTAGCTGTTGATAAACTCTGGGTCGCCCACAAAGCCCACCGATGTGTCGCCGTTGGAAAACGGTATCATCCACATCCATACATCCTGTTTCACCACCACAAAGGTAATCAGCTCGCCCTCCCTGCCTTCGGGGCGGTTGATGTCTTTCGCATGTACAAACATACCCGTTCGCGGCGGCTGCACGGATGGCTTGTCCAAATTGAACAGGCGTGGTATTACCCGGCCATAACCGCTGGCATCCACTATAAACTTGGCGGCTATCTTACTTTCGTTACCCGCTTTATCCACCACCGTGGTCACGGAGTCGGTGCCGTTGAATTCGATACCCGTAACCGTAGTACCGAAAGCAATATCAATGCCACGGGCCACCAATTGCTCTGCGAGGCAATTGTCGAAGTGGGCGCGGGGCAGTTGCCATGTCCAGGTCCAGCCATCGGTATATTGCTCGGCGAAATCAAACTCGCACACCTTGCCGTTTTTGATAAACCTCGCCCCGAATTTCTTTTGGTAGCCTTGTTCATATAGCGTTGGCAGGAAGCCCGCTTCGTCCAACGCTTCCATCACCAGCGGTATCAGGCTCTCACCGATAACGAAGCGGGGAAATACCTCCCGCTCCACCACTTTCACCTTTAAACCTTCTTTGGCTATAATGGCCGCTGCCACGGCACCCGAGGGGCCCGCCCCGATTACCAAAATGTCTACTTGTTCCGTTTTCACTGTATTCGTTTATCTATAAACTTCAAGGGTTTGCGCCCTTTTGAGGATGCCAAGATGGCGTTTACCTCATTCGGGGTCAATAGCTCTATTTTCGGTGTCACCCGTAAGGTGCTTTTAAAATGTTCCGCAATGGCGGTTTGGTCCAAGCCGTTATGGGTGCCAAGTTTCAGAATAATATCGTCCGTCCCTAGCTCGTTGGTTGCCACTTCTACCACATAATTTTCCACCTGCGGCAAATCATTGAGGGCATTGAAGATGGTTTCGGGGTAGAGGGTGGTGCCTTTATACTTGATCATCTGCTGCCTGCGGCCGATTACCGGGCCTAGGCGGTAGCTGGTTCGCCCACAGGCGCAAGGCTCGGTATATTGGTGGCAGATATCGCCCGTTTTAAAACGCAGCAGCGGCATGCCCTCCACGCCCAAGGTGGTAATGGTCACTTCGCCCGGTTCGCCTTTTGATGTGGGTTGGTCGTTTTCGTCGAGCAACTCTACGATAATCAGTTCCGGTATTTGGTGGCCGCCCTGCCCATGGCCGCACTCGGTAAAGGCGGTGGACATTTCCGTGGAGGCATAGGTGGAATACAGTTGGATATCCCACTTATCGGCAATGCGCTTGCCGAGGGCGTTCCAAGTCAAATCCGCATTCCGTATCGGTTCGCCGATGCACACGGCCTTCTGTGCGCTGCTGTTTTGGTAGTCAATGCCTTTTGCCTCGGCATATTGTACCAACTTCAGCAAAAACGACGGCACTGCAACTAATATAGTAGGCTGGAAACGTTGGATGCTGTCCCATTGCAACTCCGGTTCGCCCGCGCCTACACGGATGGTGCCCGCCCCAATTTTGCGCGCACCCATGTAGTAGGCCAGGCCCGCCATAAAACGCTTGTCCATGGTACACATCAGTTGGTACACGTCGTTCGGGGTGCCATCGGCAATGGAGAGCGATGTGGCCTCGTTATATGCCAAACGCTCCAAATCCTTTTCGGTGAGCACAAAGGTAACGGGCTTGCCCATAGTGCCCGAGGTGGTAACGTAATCGGCAATGGCGTTGCGTTCCACGCAGATAAAATCTGGGTTGTGTTGCTGTAAATGGTCTTTGGTGGTAACGGGCAGCCGCTGCAAATCCTTCAACGTGTGGATGGATTCTATATCAATGCCCCGCTCGGCAAACAACCGCCCGTAATACGGCGAACGCTCCCGCAAATACCGCAGTTGCTGGCGCAGTGCCGTTTCCTGATACTGGCG
>CAYYZT010000207.1:5461-6301 GCA_964476015.1 uncultured Chitinophaga sp. | reverse complement strand
AGATGCCGTAAACTCTTACCTCAACGCTTTGGATGCCATAACCGCACAGGGCGGCACCTTTGCCGTGGAAGGCGGCGTGGTGGAGGGCGAGGGCTACAGCTCGGGATGCTACGTAAAACCCGCCATAGCCGAAGTGGAAAACCACTACGAGATAGTGCAGCATGAAACCTTCGCACCGATATTATATCTCATTAAATACCGCACCGTGGAAGAGGCCATCGAGTTGCAAAACGGCGTGGTACAGGGGCTTTCGTCGGCCATCATGACCACCAATTTGCGCGAAGCGGAGCGTTTCCTCAGTGCCGAGGGCAGCGACTGCGGCATTGCCAACGTAAACATCGGCACCAGCGGTGCGGAGATTGGCGGTGCGTTCGGTGGCGAGAAGGAAACCGGCGGTGGCCGAGAATCGGGCAGCGATGCGTGGAAAATATATATGCGCCGCCAAACCAACACCATCAACTACAGCAACGAGTTGCCACTAGCACAGGGCATTAAGTTTGATTTGTAAGTTAGAGTACCGATGAACTTTGTGCCTTCGTGATTTTCATATTGGGTGCTCCATAGTTGGTTAGTAATATGTTTTAGCCTGCGGAAAGGTATTTCCGCAGACTTTTTTGCGGAAATACTACCCATATTTGGCTATGCTCATGGTGATATTAATCGTTTTTCCTAACCGAAGCGGTGTATTATCTTTACCGGGTTCTTAAAATTCCCGCATGACCTTTTCCGCCCGCACATTGAAAGCCCCCACGGGCACCCAACTCACCTGCAAAGGCTGGGTACAGGAAGCCGCCCTGCGCATGTTGCTCAATAACCTTGACCCCGACGTGGCCGAACGCC
>CAYYZT010000207.1:0-5451 GCA_964476015.1 uncultured Chitinophaga sp. | reverse complement strand
ATTGTGTACGGCGGCACGGGCAAGGCCGCCCGCAACTGGGAGGCGTTTGAACTCATCGTAAAAGCCCTAAAAGACCTGAACGAGGACGAGACCTTGCTGGTACAGAGCGGCAAGCCCGTGGGCATACTTCCTACCCATAAAGATGCCCCACGGGTATTGATAGCCAACAGTAACCTCGTGGGCCACTGGGCCACGTGGGAGCACTTTAGGGAACTGGAGGCCAAAGGGCTGATGATGTACGGCCAAATGACCGCCGGAAGCTGGATTTACATCGGCTCCCAAGGCATTGTGCAGGGCACCTACGAAACGTTTCTTTCCCTCGCCAACAAACACTTTGGCGGCAGCCTGAAAGGCAAACTGAACGTAACCGCCGGGCTGGGCGGCATGGGCGGGGCGCAGCCGCTCTCCATCACCATGAACGAGGGCGTATGCCTAGCCGCTGAAATGGAGGAGTGGCGCGTAAAAAAACGGCTTGAAACCCGCTATCTCGACGAGATGACACACGATATCGACCACGGCATCGACCGCGCATTGGAGGCTAAAGCCAAGGGCGAGGCCATCTCCATTGGCGTGGTGTGCAACGTGGTGGATTTGCTGCAACGGCTCATTGACCGCAACATAACCCCCGATACCCTTACCGACCAAACCAGTGCGCACGACGAACTTGTGGGCTATTTCCCTGAAGGATTGACCGTGGCCGAGGCCAACGCCCTGCGCGAGCGCAGCCCCGATACCTACCGCGCCCGCTCTTTGGATACGATGGTGCGCCATGTGGAGCAAATGCTGGAACTGCAACACCGTGGTGCCGTTACGTTCGATTACGGCAACAACCTGCGCGGCCAAGCTTTAGCGCGTGGGCTGAAGGAAGCCTTCGGGTTTCCGGGGTTCGTGCCTGCTTATATACGGCCGCTGTTTTGCGAGGGCAAAGGGCCGTTCCGGTTCGTGGCCCTGAGCGGCGACCCAGCCGACATTTATACCTGCGACGAAGAGCTGAAACGCCTCTTTCCCAACGACACGGGCCTGTTGCGCTGGCTTGATATGGCCAAGGAGCGCATCGCCTTCCAAGGATTGCCAGCCCGTATCTGCTGGCTGGGTATGGGCGATAGGGAGAAGGCGGGGTTGGCGTTCAATAAATTGGTAAAAGACGGCAAGCTGAAAGCCCCCATCGTTGTCGGGCGCGACCACTTGGATACGGGCTCGGTGGCATCGCCCAACCGGGAGACCGAAGCCATGCTGGACGGCAGCGATGCCGTGGCCGATTGGCCGATACTCAACGCCCTTATCAATACCGCTGGCGGTGCCAGTTGGGTGAGCTACCACCACGGCGGCGGGGTGGGCATCGGCTACTCCCTGCACGCGGGCATGGTAATAGTGGCCGACGGCACCGACGATGCTGAACGCCGCCTGAAACGCGTGCTGCACAATGACCCCGCCATGGGCGTTATCCGCCATGCGGATGCGGGCTACGATATTGCAAAGGATACGGCGCGGCAGCACCGGTTGGATATAAAGGAACGGTTGAAATAGCTATTTTTACAGTATGTATATCTCCAAACTCGAACTCAAGAACTTTAAAAGGTTTACAGACCTTACGCTGGACCTTACCCAACTGCCCAAGCCGCCCAAGTTAGTATTGCTTGTCGGCGTAAACGGCTCGGGAAAGAGTTCGGTGTTTGATGCGTTTGAGTATATATCAACTATGCCTAAGGGTATAAATACAAAAGATAGCCCGAACAATTATGTCAGAAAATCACAGAGTGACTTAGTAAGTGTTATTTTGACATATAATGACAATAAAACCACCCAAAGGAGCGCGGATGGCAATACTACTAAGCAAATAGCTGACGGGTTAACTCCAGTAAATTTTTATGGTCGTAGTTCTTTTAGGCATATACCTCGTTTAAGTACCAAAAAGGCCGGGGAGTATAACATTGCAACGGATGATGATCGCCCACGATTCTATATTGAAAAGGACAATAGGTTTGAACTTGACATCGAAATTATCACTCAAAAGATATTATTGGAAGTATTTGATGGTGAGAAATTTGACAATAACAAACTAAAAGAAAAATACCTTTTACCATTAAACCAAAGTATCAAACGTATTTTTAGCAGCTCAACGGCTCCGTCTATCGAACTCGTGAGGATAATACCCGCAGTTGGTAGCCAACCGGCTGACATCCGTTTCCGCAAAGGCAAATCGGAAATACATTACGACTTGCTAAGCGCAGGGGAAAAAGAAGTGTTTAATATCCTTATCAACTTATTTATAAGGCGCGAGTACTTTAACGATACCGTTTATTACATCGACGAATTAGACCTGCACCTTAACACCGCCTTGCAATACTCCTTGCTGAAGGAGATAACGGAAAACTGGCTGCCCGAAAACTGCCAACTTTGGACGGCCAGCCACTCCCTCGGTTTTATTGATTACGCACGGGAAAGCGAACATGCCGCCATAATCGACTTTGACAGCTTGGATTTTGACGTGCCCCATACGCTTTACCCAGAGGCGAAGCAATCGTTGCAAGTGTTTGATGTAGCCGTACCGCAAGATACATTGCTCCGCTTGTTCAAGGGCAAGCAAATAGTGTTCTGCGAAAACCAAAACGACCAGTACTACAACAGCCTTGGCGACGAGAACTTGCTGTTTGTTGGGGTAAAGGATAAAAGCCAAGTGTGGTACAGCGCGAAAAGCAACAAAGGCAGTTTTGCATTGATGGACCGGGACTTTATCAGCGATACGGAAGTAGCCCAGATAAGGCAAAAGTTTCCCAACCTGTTTTTCACCCATTACTACGCATTCGAAAACTACCTTTACCACCCAGATAACCTAGCGGAAGCCCTCGGGGCAACGTTTGACAAAGCTGCCCATACGGCAGAAATCATCAGGCAAAAGAACCAAGCCAAATCCCGCATCTTGGTAAAGCTTACAGATAACCGCCGCTCGTACACCATTTTGAAAGAGGCTGAGATAAAAATTGCGGAAGTGGAAGAAATAATGGCCGCGCTTGATAGTGATGAACTGGAGCGGTTCTATGCCTATTTTGATATGAAAACCCTGTTCGACAAGCAGCACTTGGGCAAATTCAACCATAAGCTCACCTATGCCAACCTCACCCAAACAAAGTTCTTCAAAAACAACGTTCTATCGCTTTTTAAATGATACGATCCACAAGTTTATTAGTGCTGCTTTTATTATGCGCTTTCGCTACCCAAGCGGGCACCTACCCATTTTACTACTACTTTACCCAGCACACCCAAAACCAACTGCTGTACAACCCTGCCTATGCGGGCAGTACGGACAGGCTGAACCTGCACGTGCGCAGCATGCACGGCTTTTTTAAAACCACGGGCACCCGTGGCGCGCTCAACATACTCAACCATAGCTATGTGGCTTTCGATAGGCCGTGCAAGGCCATCCGTGGGGCTTGGGGTGCCTATGCCATTATCGACAGGCCCGAAACCGGGGCGGCGCGCTATTACAATTTGAGCGTGGGCGGCAACTATGCCTACCGCTGGCAGATAAACGAAGACCATCGCCTACAATTTGGCGCGGGCATCAACTACCGCAGGCATTTCCACGATGTGAGGGGTTTGGTTTTCGCTGACCCGAACGACCCGGTTTTGTTGGGCCGCTACTCCAACAACCACCTCGATTTCAGTATAGGCACTTGGTATCAGTATAAAGGTTTGAACGCTGGCATTTCCGTTACCCATTTCGGCAACTTTTATGCGGGCGGCAAGGGCGACAACATCTATGGCCGCTACAGTCCGGTATTTAACCTATATGCGGCCTATAAACTTGAAATGGCGGAACAAGTGCATGTGGAGCCTTACCTCTATCTTTCCTCTGCACAGTATCACGGCATGCAGTCAGGCTGGGGCGAAAAAGCACAGTTTTCGGCTGGGCTGATGGCCGATTACAACGATGCGGTATTCTTGGGCTTCGGCTACTCGCAAGAGCAGGTGCTAAGCCCATCGCTGGGTTTCCAGTTGAAAAAAATGTTCCGTGTGCAGGGCACTTATAACTATCTGCTCAAGCGGGCGGGCGATGCGGGTTGGCGATACCACAACTTCGAGGTAAGCTTTACCATGCAGTTGCCTTATAACCCACAGTCCACGGACGACGGTCCACGGAAGAAAAAGTAAATTGGTCCACGGTCCACAGTCAACGGTCTATGGAAAAAATAGTTGGTCGACGGTCCATAGAAGAATACAATTAGTCCACTTTTCGACTATCATTCATAGAAATATAGTGGCCCATTGCCAACGAAAGAACCGTTGACTGTGGACCGTCGACCATGGACTATCAAAACTAAAAAGGATTGTTGTACACCCCTTGTTTTCGGGTCAGTTTCAATTCTTGCAACACTTGTGCCTTTACCCGTAGCTCGATGCTGTATAGCTGCCGCTCCAGCGGTATGGGCTGCCAGCCAAAACTGAGCACCCAACAGTGCATGTCGCGTATCACGTTCATATTGGCATACACCAAGCGGTTCTGCGAAAAATCGTAAGCCGCGTTCACGTCCACTTTCCATTTTTCGGTAATGGTAACGTCCCCGCCCAATTCCAGCGTATTGTTGCTGATTCGAAGCGTATCCGGGTTGTTTACCGCACCGCGTACCATCCCGAAGGTATAGTTGAACCTAAAAGTCCACGGCACGTTGAAATCGTAGTAGTTTTCGTAATTGGCCAAAATCATGTCGCGCTCCGTTTCGCGGCCTTCCTTTACCTCATTATTGGCTGCCGAGCCTTGTTTGGAACGGAAACTGCTGCCTACTGTAAAATTAAAGCTGCGCATTTTGAAAAAACGGCGTTCTTCCTGCCACAGAAAGCGGTTTATCTTTACGTTTCGCTCGTCGTACACGTATGGGTCGAGCACGGTATTGAAGTTGATGTTCACCTTGTCGAACAACGTGGTGTTAAAACTCATGCCCAGCGGGGCAAGGTTGAGCGAGTCGGCAGCAAAGTTGTAGTTGGTGCTGATGATAAACTGGTCAATCAACTTTATCTTCCGTTCGTTTTTCACGGTATCCTTGCTACTGAACACCTTCATGTCCAAGTTGTTGACAATGGATATGCCCAAACTCATCTGCTCGCCCGCGCTGGGCGAACCAAAGAGGCTTTGCACGGGTTCGTAGATGGAGTATAGCTGTCTATCGCCCTCCAAGCTGGTTTGCACGGTTTTGTAATACCCCCAGCGCGGATTGCTGAAGTCCGGCTTATAGTTGAACGACAGGGTGGGCGTCATTACGTGCCTGATGGCCTTGATTTTGCTGTTTTTAAACTGCAACATGCCAAACAGCTTGGTGGTAACCCCGGTACGCACCGCAAAATCGCGGGCGGGCTTGAATTTATAGAACGTATCGGCCACCACCTGCCCGTACAGGGTATCTATAATGGTATCGGCACCAGCTATGCGGGTCACGTAGCGGGTAGTGGGGTCCC